>JBEKVU010000070.1:0-27222 GCA_049513775.1 Candidatus Acidiferrum sp. | reverse complement strand
GTACCAATCCTTGGTGCGCCGCTTGGGCACTACGTAGCCGATGGCAATCGCCGGAAGCGTGCCGAATTTTTCTTCCACGTAGCCGCGGCGTTCCTCCGTCTGTTCGGGTTCGCTCGGATCGGCAAAAGGGGGCGGTGGCCCGGCCGGAATATCCGCAAAATATTTCTTGGCCAGCGCAATACCCTCCTCCGCCTGTACATCGCCCAGAATCAGCAACACCGCATTGTTCGGCAGATAGTATGTCTTGAAAAACTCCTGCACATCGATCAGGTTCGCGGCGTCCAAATCCGCAAAATCTCCATAAAAATTGTGCGCATTCGCCCAATTGCGGAAGGCCACCGGTGGCATATCCAGCCACGGAAATCCTCCGTAGGGCTGATTCATCACGTTCACGCGCACTTCTTCCTTCACCACATCGCGCTGATTCTTCAAATTTTCTTCGTCTACTTTTAACGCCCGCATGCGATCCGCTTCTAGCCACAAAACGCGTTCCAGTGCATTCGACGGCACCGCTTCGTAATAATTCGTCACGTCGTAGCTGGTCGAGCCATTCAAAAGGCCACCGCTCGAATTGATCAGCTTGATGTGCTGCATCTTGGGCGCATTCGCCGAGCCTTGAAACATCATGTGTTCAAAGAGGTGCGCGAAGCCGCTGCGCCCCTGCGGCTCCAGACGAAATCCAATCTTGTAATAAACGCCCACGGTGACGACCGGCGCCGCGCTGTCCGGCGCAATCACCACGTGCAAGCCATTCGCCAGCGTAGTACTGGCAATGGCCACTTTCGGTTGCTTCACACTTGCTTCAGTCACGCTCAGTCCTCCGCGATTTTCCTGTCGTTTGCTCGGTAACAACAATATTGTCCAGTTGCGCCAGCGCTCCTGCGGCATCATTCGCCAGCACCCGCGCGCCCAGCCGATTCAGCGCTTCATATGCGCACATATATTCCGGCGGCAATCCGCTCATTGCCTCTTCGTGCGCCACAATCACGCGATAATCGCCGCGTGCCAGCGGCCCGGTCCACGCCGCGTGGGCGCCCAGCCGTTCGAAATTTTCCAGCACCTGCCGCGTCAAACTCAGCAGCGCACGCACCGCCTCGTGCCGTTTCATTCCCGCGGACATGAGCATCCGCGTGGCCGCTTCTTCGACGGCCAGCACGTGACCGGTAGCCAGCGCCGCCGCCGCGTGATACAGACGTTTCTTCCGCGCGCTGATCCTTACCGCTCGCCCGCCGAAGCATCGCACCATGGAACGCGCAACACGCACCGCGGCAGGATCGCCCTCCATCGCGAAATACTTCCCCTCGAGCACTGGGACGCCCACGCCACTGAAGGTTTGCAACGGGTGCATCGAGCCAACCGCCGCGCCCTCTTTGCGAAGCGCCTCCAATATACTGGCGTCGAGCGCCCCGCTGGTGTGCAGAAAAACCGTCGCGTGCGCTTTTCGTTCACCACTTTGGCGCAACAACTCCGCGAGCCGCCGCGCAACACTAATAATTTCGTCGTCCGGAGTCGCCAGCAACACCACGCGCGCGGCCAACACGTCGCTCGATACTCCAGCACACGCTCTGCCGCCGCCGATAAAACGCACCGCGCGCCGCGCACCACCCTCGCTTCGCGCAACCACTGCCCCAATGCGCCAACCCTGCTCGCGCAGTCGTTTGCCCAGTGCTCGGCCAACACGTCCAGCGCCCACAATGGCTAGGCTGTTCACCATCCCATGCTAGGATAACCCGAGGCTCCTCAGCGCACCAATCCATGCATCTGGCCTTCTATCTTACCGAGCTGTCCTTCTTCGGTTTCGTCGCGATTTTCTGGGTTTTTTATGGATTGCGCGTGGTGTACGGCGCACTGCGGTTGCCATGGGTGAAAGATTTTTTCTGCGCGCCCGATGCGGAGTGCCCGCGTATTTCCCTGCTCTTCGCAGCGCGCGACGAGGAAGAAAAATTGCCCGCGGCCTTGGCCAGCCTCGCCGCGATCGATTATCCCGACCTCGAAATTATCGCAGTCGACGATCGGTCAACAGATGCCACCGCCCGCATTCTGGACGATTTCGCCGCAGCCCATCCGCGCTTTCGCGTGGTCCACGTGAAAGAACTTCCCGCAGGATGGCTCGGCAAGCCGCACGCCTTGCAACAAGCCTATGAAGCCTCGCACGGCGAGTGGCTGATCTTTACCGACGCGGACGTCTGGTTCAAGAGCGATGTCGTGCGCCGTTCGGTCAGCATCGCGCGAGAAAAGCATCTGGAGCACCTGACGCTTTTTTGCGATATCCAGATGGTCGGCTTCTGGGAGAGAGTTCTGATCACTTTTTTTGGACTGTGGTTTCATATGGCCACCGATCCCCACGGCGTGAGCAACCCTCGTTCCGCCGCCTACGTCGGTGTAGGCGCGTTTCAAATGCTGAAACGCTCGGCGTACGAGGCCGCAGGCACGCATCGCCGCCTAGCCATGGAAGTTGTCGACGACATGAAGCTGGGCAAGATTGTAAAGATGGCCGGATTCCGTTCAGGCGTAGCCGTAGCGCGAGATTTTCTCTCAGTTCGGTGGCACGCAGGCGCCGGCAACCTAATCCGCGGCGTGACCAAAAATTTCTTCGCGGGCGCTTCCTTCAGCGTGTCGCTCGTCGTACTTTCGATAGTGGGAACCCTGCTCCTAAACGTTGTGCCGTTCGCCGCACTTCCGTTCCTACACAGTTGGGCGCTGGCCCTAGCCTTAGTCTCGGTGGCGATTATGCTCGCGTTTCACGCCGGCGTAGACATTGTAATGCGCGTCTCCCCGCTCTACGCCCTAACGTTTCCCTTGGGGGCGTTGATCCTCGCCTATATGCTGCTGCGCTCGACCTTGGTAACGCTGCGCCAAGGTGGCATCATCTGGCGCGATACCTTTTATCCGCTCGAGGAGTTGCGACGCGGGCTGGTTTGAGATGCGGAAGGTGAAAAGCGAAGAATAGGGTTTTTAAGTGGCGGCTTAAGTTGGTTCAGAGATCCAGCGAGAGTTCGGATTGTGGCCGGGCGCAACAGATTAGAATGTTGCCGGGCGCGGGTGGATCGAGAGGATCGGGGTTGTAGGCGACCGTGCCACTGATCAGCGCGGACTCGCAGGTGTGGCACACGCCGGTGCGGCAGGCCCAACGGACCGGAACATCGCAGGCTTCCGCTAGCTCCAGCACACTCGCATATTTCTCGTCCCAATTCACATTCAGGCCGCTGCGCGCGAAAGAGACTTGCGGGCCTGCGCCGGTTGTCCCCGCTGGCTGGTGCGGCGGCACGCGCGATGCCGCGACGACTACTCCCGGCGTGATGGAGTCGCCTGGGCCAAAAGTTTCCGAGTGAATGTCGCCTCCGCGAGCGCCCCAGGCCTCGAGCGCGGCGGTGAGTTCGCGCGTGAAAGCGATCGGCCCGCAGAGATAGAAGTCGGCATCGCGTGGAAGGCCGACTTTTTCGAACACGCTGCCGCTAAGTCGTCCGGCGGCGTCAAATTGCGCGCCGAGCCGATCCGTCGCGGCTGGCCGACTGTAGCCGATGTAGCTGCGCGCGTGCGGAAGAGACTGCAGCAAGGTGCGCGACTCCGCGGCAAAAGGATGATCGTCGCCATTGCGCGCGCCAAAGAGCCACCAGATTTCGCGCGTTGCCCCCGCAGCCGCGAGCGCGTGCAGCATGGACATCACGGGAGTGGCGCCGACTCCGGCGCTGAGCAGCACGACGGGGCGGTCGCCGGATTGCAAAATGAAATTACCGCGTGGAGCGGCAACCTCCAGTTGATCGCCTTCGCGCACGTGCTGATGAAGATAGCTGCTGGCCGCGCCGTGCGGTTCCAGCTTGACGCTGATGCGATAGTGTTCAGCGGAGGGCTCGCCGGAGACGGAATAGTTTCGCGACACAGAGGCACCGTCCGGCTGCGGGTGCAACCGCACGGTGATGAATTGGCCGGGCAGTGCTGCGACCAACGGGCGATCGTCTGCCGACGTGAGAAGGAACGAGCGCACGCTGGCGCTTTCTTGCACGATGCGCGAGATTTTCAGCGGGCGAAAGCCCGGCCACGCTGGAGGCGGACCCGTCGCTGGCGCGAGTCCAGCGTTTCCTGCCGACGGGGTTGCGCTGGCGTCCTGATCGAGCAGCGCGCGGAAGGAGCCTTGCCAGCCGGCGGCCAGCGCCGGAATGCGTAGAGCGCGATTCAACCTTTCCGGCGTGTGGGTATGGAGATACAGCATGGCATCGGTCTCGGCGACGGTAAGATGTTCGGGACCGTCAGCGATTTTTACGATTTCGTCACCCCCCGCGATTTCACCTTCTTCAAGCACGCGAAAATAAAAACCGGGGCGTTGATGGGCCACGAGGAGCGAGGCCATTTGCGGATGGTCCATGCGGATGCCGACGCGATAGCAGGTGACGCGCGGCTGCGAAATTTCAAATAGCGCGGTGCCAATGCGAAAGCGATCGCCGATGCAAACTTCGTTATCGGGCAGGCCTTCGACGGTGAAATTCTCGCCGAATTGACCGTGTACGAAATTGCTGCGGCCCAGCTGGCTTTCCCAGTAGCGGTAGGAATCGAGTTGGTAGACCATCACCGCGCGATTGAGGCCGCCGTGTCCGCCGAGATCGCCCTGGCCATCGCCATCGATGTTGAGACGGCGGATCCTTTGCCGGCCGGCGACGGGATTTTTCCAGATGCCCGTGCGCACGGTTTGGCCGCGCCAGGCGATGTCACGGGGGAGGCCGACGTTGACGGAGACTAGGCGGGCTGGCAAGGGGACCTCTGGGTGCGCCGGAGCATTATGGAATGGATGAGCTGGCGCAGGAAAAGTTAGCTACTTCTGTAGCGGCCGCCTTCTGCCGCCACGCAGGGGGACACGGGCGCTTTTGCCGCGCCGCGCACCGGAATACATCACGCCGAAGCCGCCGTCTCCGCCCCCGCTACAAACACCCCCGCGATCTCCCGTTGTTTCAAACTGCGAATCCGATCCCGCAGCGTCGCAGCCTTCTCAAACTCAAATTTCTTCGCCGCCTCGCGCATCTGCGTCTCGAGCTGCTTGAGCATTTCCGCCAACTGCTCCTCGTTCTTAATTCCAGCCGTAGCCCGATCCAAATCATCTTCGCCCAGCGGAATCATCACGTAATCCGCCTCCACAATCTTCGCGAGCTGCGTAATATTATTCTCCGCGTTGTATGCAAGCTGTTTGTCGCGCCGCCGATTGGTCTCCCCCATGGCCTCGGCCATCGATCCAGTAATGCGGTCGGCATAAAGAATCGCGCGGCCCTCCACGTGTCTCGCGCACCGCCCAATCGTCTGAATCAGCGACGTGGTGCTGCGCAGAAATCCTTCCTTGTCGGCATCGAGAATCGCGACCAGCGAAACCTCGGGCAAATCCAGCCCCTCGCGCAACAAATTAATCCCGATCAAGACGTCGTATTCCCCGCGCCGCAAATCGCGCAAAATCTTGATCCGCTCGAGCGTCTCCACTTCCGAGTGCAGATAGCGGCACTTCACGCCGATCTCCCCAAAATATTCCGCCAAATCTTCGGACATGCGCTTGGTCAGCGTGGTCACCAGCACGCGCTCGTTTTTCGCGGCGCGCACGCGAATCTCTTCGAGCAGATCATCCACCTGCCCCTTCACCGGGCGAATCTCCACTTGCGGATCGACCAACCCCGTCGGCCGAATCACCTGCTCCACCACCACGCCGCCGGACTTGGTCAACTCATACGCCGCGGGAGTCGCCGAAACGTAGATGATCTGGTTTAGCCGATGCTCCCACTCTTCAAACGTCAGCGGACGATTGTCCAGAGCCGAAGGCATGCGAAAGCCGTAATCCACCAGCGTCTGCTTCCGCGAGCGATCGCCCTTGTACATCGCGCCGACCTGCCCCACGGTCTGGTGCGACTCGTCCACAAACAGCATGAAATCCTGCGGCAAATAATCGAACAGCGTTGGCGGCGCTTCCCCCGGCAACCGTCCGCTCAAGTGCCGCGAATAATTCTCAATCCCGTGGCAATAACCCACCGTGCGCATCATCTCGATATCGAACATGGTGCGCTGCGTCACGCGCTGCGCTTCCACAAATTTTCCCTGCTTCTCCAATTCTTTTTTCCACCACCACAGCTCTTCCTGAATCGTCACGATGGCCTTTTCGCGCTTTTCTTGCGGCATCACGTAATGGGTCTTGGGATACACGCGGATAGAACCCAAATCTTCTTGGCCCGCGCGCACTTCGCCCGTCAGCGGATCGATCTGCCGGATCGTATCGATCTGTTCGCCCCACATCTCCAGCCGATAAGCGTTGTCCTCGTACGTCGGATAAACCTCGATCATGTCCCCGCGCACGCGAAACGTCCCTCGCCGCAAATCCTCCGCCCGCTCGTATTGCACATCCACCAAGCGATGCAGCAGCGCCTCGCGCGAAGTTTTCTGTCCCTTCTCGAGCGGCACCACCATCGAGTAGTACGCTTCCGGCGAACCCAAACCATAAATGCAGGAAACCGAAGCCACAATCACCACGTCGCGCCGCTCGAAGAGCGAGCGCGTCGCGCTGATACGCAACTTATCGAGCTCATCGTTGATCGTCGCTTCTTTTTCAATGTAAATGTCCGCGGCGGGCACGTACGCTTCCGGCTGGTAGAAATCGTAGTAACTCACGAAATATTCCACGGCGTTTTCAGGAAAGAACGTTTTGAATTCGTGGTACAGCTGCGCGGCAAGCGTCTTGTTGTGCGCCATCACCAGCGCCGGGCGGTTGGAATGCTCAATCACTTTGGCCATCGCAAACGTCTTGCCCGAACCGGTCACGCCGAGCAACACCTGGTGCTTGTCCCCCGCCTCCAGCCCGCGCATCAATTGGTCAATGGCTGCTGGCTGATCGCCCCGTGGCTGGTAGTTGCTATGTAGTTTGAATTCCATCGCCCGATTCCTTTAACCACAAAATCCCGGGGGAGCACTGCACAGCAGCCCCACCGCATTTTTCAAGCGCCACCATAAACCTTCATTATACTCCCACGTGCAAGCGCAGCCGCACCAAAATGAATTTCGGCCGGGAACCCCATCCCTGGGGGTCGGTGCATGCAAAAGGTGGGTCTTGGGTTCAGTTTCAGTGAAATTCAATCTAGGATTGCCGACGGGGAGCGGCGCGAGTTTCGCCGATTTTGTTCTGTCACTGTTTCAAATAACGAAGCGCAACACATCCTGATTTAAGAACCTTGGACTCAGCAAGTTTTAATCGTACTTTCTCCAGGCTAATACCTTCCAACAGCCGGCGCCCTTTTCCCGCAATGATCGGCTGAACGACAAAACGATATTCATCAACCAGGCCAAGCTCTATAAGTTGTGACGGAATACTTACCCCGCCCGTCAAAATATCTTTGCCTTGCCCCTGTTTTAATTTAAGTATTTCGTCTTGCAGGTTCGTGCGAACAATTCTCGTATTTTCCCCTTCGGCGCTATCTAATGATTTGGAAAAAACAATTTTGTGTTTCGAGACAAATGCTTGAGCAAAGTCGATCGATGCTTTTGTCTCGGAAGGATCTTTTGCGACATCCGGCCAGTAAGGAACCATCAATTGATAGGTTTTACGCCCATAGACGAACAGGTCTACCTCTTGAATGAGGTGCGTATAATGTTCAAGTAGCTCTTCATCGGCAATTGTCTTAGTGTGTTCGCAGCAGCCATCTAAAGTAATGTTGATTGCGAATATTAGATTTCTCATTTGCGCCTCGGATTAAGCAGCGTGTTCGTCAAACACAAAACAATAACTTTGAGCTGCGCGTCAGGGCAACATAGAGTTTAGATGCATCATGCGAAAAATTATCGTCACCGAATTCATCACTTTCGTTGGCGTTGTCGAGGCGCCCGGCGCCAAGGAAACCCCTCATCTTCACGCGGGTTGGCAGTCTAACTACAGATCTTCAGAAGGCGGGCGATCATCTTTCCGAAAGTATAGGAAAACGCAGGACCCGGCTGGGTACCCGACCTCCAAAGCATGGACAAAATGGGCAAGTACAACGCGGAACTAGGAAAAGCCGGTGTGCTGCTCGCGCTCGACGGGCTGACCCCGCCCTCGACGATGAGCGCGCGTGTCACCTTCAAAGGCGGAAAGTCGAAAGTCACCGACGGTCCGTTCCCCCGAAGCCAAGGAAGTGGTCGGCGGCTACTGGATCATCCAGGTCAAGTCGCGCGAAGAGGCGCTTGAATGGGCCTCGCGCATCCCCGGCCAGGACAACGAAACGGTCGAAGTGCGGCGAATGTTTGAGATCCGCGACTTCGATCCCGACACCCAAACAGAGATCCAAAGGAAGTTTGGCGACATCGACGCTGCGCCGGGCCGGCTATAGCGACCTCGACCCAGCTGCGACCGCACAAATCTCGCGATAGCCTGTCGAATTTCGCGTCTTATTCGTCGGGTAGATAGAGGGCGCTTCCGGTTGTTAGGGGCGGGCGGAGGCTCTCGCACACTTCACAACGAATGGAGATCGTTCATGCGTTGCATGATGCTGGCTCTACGCGTGACTCGCTGATTGACTGAACACCTCGACCGGAGTCTTTCTCTCCGTTAGAATTTTTCTCCTTATGGCCGAATACTCCATCGCCGTGTTCGATCTTGGCGGCGTTCTAATTGATTGGAACCCACGATATTTGTATCGCAAGCTCTTTGCTGGAGACGCCGAAGCGATGGAGGAGTTTCTCGCCACGGTGTGTACGCCATCCTGGAACGAAGAACAAGACGCTGGTCGCCCGTTTGCCGAAGCCTGCGCCTCACTGAAGCGAGTTCATCCGCATAAGACACAGTTGATCGATGCCTGGGTCGGGCGGTATGACGAGATGCTAGCCGGGCCGATCTCTGGCACCGTTGACATTCTCACGCAGCTAAATTCTCTCAGCGTTCCTTTATATGCCCTGAGCAACTGGTCTGCTGAAACCTTCCCTGTCGCTCTAAAGCGGTTCGAGTTCTTGAGGTGGTTCAGGGGAGTTATGCTTTCTGGCGAAGTGCGACTGCTAAAACCTGATCCACGGATTTTCAAGCTTTTCCTGGAGATTTTTGCAATCGACCCTGTCTTGACCGTGTACATCGATGACCGCGGAGCGAACGTGGAGGCAGCGATAGCTTTAGGTATGCATGGCATTCTATTTACAGACGCCGCCGCGCTGCGGACCGAACTAACAGGTCTTGGGCTGCTCCATTAACGCGCTGACGATCCAGGTGCAACAGGCCAACTCCGACGCTGGTCCGGCAAGCGGTTCGGGTTCAGGGAAACCGGACATCTCTAACCATGTCGGCCCTGTCAAACACAAGCTTGGAAAGCTGGCAATCCAACTTCGAAAATACTCGATTTGGCGGCATTTGTGACGTTTTTCATCACTGCCGTTTCACTGCACGAGAATCACTTCCGCGTGGCTCGACGCTTCCACATTAAAATGCGCTTTGTTCGAATCGTCCGCCCTCGCCACTACCACATCCAGGGTCTGTGCCGAGTCCTCATTCGCCCGCTCAAGCATTCGCGTCTTCAGCGAGATAAATGTCAGCACGTCGGTCTTTCCCTGCGCCGCCCCGCTGGTCTTCAATAGGTGCTGTTTGTAATCGTCGGGCGTAGCGTCGTCGTGCGATCCGTGCTGCTTCATCGTAGAAGTCGTTACCACCACCGCGCACTGCCCTGCCGCCTGCGCGGGCGCACTTCCGCTTTCACCCTCACCGCTCGGCGGGCAAGCTTCCTGGCGCACATATTCGTAATCCTTTTCCCACACTAATTTCGCTATGGCCGCTCCCACCACCGGCTCTTCCGTTTTCCATTTTTCTCCGGGTTTCACACCTTTAGCCGGGAACGTCCACCCCAGCGCGAATTGCGCCACCCACTGCCGCCATAGCGCCTGCTCATCGGCTTCGAGTACGTTAAAGCCCTGCAAAGCATCGGCGCGCCCGTCTGGCAACAAAGTAAATTCCACCACCCCATCGTCGCCCGCGCGCGCCGTGCCATCCGTCGGCAGTAGTTGCGTTCGCAGCATCACGCGCTGGCTGCTGCCACTTCCCTGCACCTTCTTTACTTCCACTGCCACGTATCGTCCCGTATCGCCATCCACCTCTTCCGGAGCCAGCGGCGTAGCGATGCGGCTCTCCGAACGCGTCACCTTGTGCGTCTTGTAGCGCACGCGATAAACAAATTTCTGCCCTTCCTGTAGTGTCGGCACGCAGATCAGCCGCTGCGAGTCCCCCGCCGCAGCCGATGAGACGATACCTGCAACAAAGACGCAAAGCGCGATCCATCGCACCTGTCTGCTATTTGGCATTCGCATTTTGTGTTCTAAAAAACGGCTCTCGCAAAATTGCCACCTAAACAAGTTGCTGAAAAACCGTCAGCACCCTGCTAAGGCGTCGTAATGCTCGCCGAACCCCGCCCCGCCGCAGCCTCGCTCGTCACCAGCGGAGCATCCAGCGGCCCGCTCACTTTCAGCAGCCGTCCACTCGCGTTCGCGCGGCTGGTAGTTCTCTCTCCATCGGCGCTCTTGATCAACAACTGCGCGTCCCGCGCAAAATCCACCGAGCCATTCACCACAATCGCCTGTTTCCCGCCATCCAGCCGCAGGTTATCCAGCAGCAACTTGCGGTTACGCAAAGAAAAATTCCCGCCGCCACTCAGCCAACGCGAGGTACCTTCATGCGCCGCTCCATCCGCCACGCTCGCTCCCACATCCCATCCGCGAAACTCCACATTGCGCAGCGCCACGCTTCCCTGCCCGGTCAGATTTTGCAGCACCTCCACGCGACCCACTCCTTCCGTGGTTAGATGCACCTTCCCGCTCGCCAGTCCGCTCCACCGCTCGGAAATTGCCGGCATCACCGGCAACTGCGCCAGGTTCACCCCCTCCAGCTGGATCGTCATGTCGTACGCCGGCCGCGGAAAAAATTTTGCCGCCAGCGCCCCCCGCACTTTTCCCCCAGCCCATTGCGCAGCAATTTCGCTGGCGTCCAGCTGCAGTCCGCGCAACCGCCCCGTCACGTGCACATTTTCAAATGTGAGCTTTTCCACCACCAATTCATCCACACTCAAATCGCCCTCGGCATCCACCCGCCGCAGCAACTCACTCGCCGAAACACCTCCCGGCACCGCCAGGCCTCCACCTGCTTTCGCCGTCGAGGTATTGCCCGATGAATCACTCGACCCGCCACCCAGCGAACGCAGCAAACTCTGCAGCCAGTTCGGACGCGCCCGCGGCCCCACCCACCGGTCGACATCCGCCGCATTCAGCGCTGCGCCGTGCAAGCTGAAGCTCCACCCCGCCCGCGCATCCCCATTCCCGTCGCGATTTTCGCGAATCGCCCCCGACCACGTAGTCCCAAATCCGTCCACCGCCCCCAGCAACACCATGTGCTTGCCGTGATCAAACACCGCCGCGGCATTCCCCACCTGCAACTGCTGGTTCAACCCCGCCACCGCCAGATGCGCCTTGGACACCACTATTCGCCCGCTCCACCGCTCCCCGCGCTTCCGATACCAATCCCACTGCATCGCGCCCTGCGCACGTCCGTCCAAATCCCATCCATGATTGATCGGCCGCCCAATCGCCGCCGCCGCGCGCAACACCGTCGCAATCTCATCCGCCTGCGCCTCGATTTCCATCCCGCCCGCATGCGCCCCAAAATCCTGGCTGGCCGTCAAATCCGCGGCGTTGTGCAGCGCCACATTCGCGCGTCGTTTGGCAGCCGGCAAAATAGCATCTCCTCCCAGTTGCAGCCGCACCGGCTCCATCACCAGTTTTTCGCGCTCTCGCTCACCGCGCACCGCGCCGATCCGTATGGGTTCGGCAACTCCAGGAATCTTTGCCGTCCCGCCATCACTTGAAAATGCCAGATTCTCAATCCGCGGCGGCCATCCGCGCGCCGTAGTCGATCCCGTAAAATACTGCGCAATCGTCAGCCCTTCATCGACGCCAGGTTCAAACGCCCTCCACCACGCCAGCATATCGCTAGCCTGTACGCCCGCCGAATCCACGCGCACTTCCGGCCCATCCTTGTCCACATGCACCGTGCCGCGGAAATTCGAGGCCGGCGCCTCGATACTCATCTCCGTGGCATCCAGCGTACGCGCGGCAATGTTGCCGCGCCCGCCAACCCGCAACGCGACGCGAGGATTATCCGTGCGCTCGGTCAAATCCCAGCGATGCACGCCGCCAATTCTCGCCGCCAGCGCAAACGTCCAATCCCCCGGACCGACCGCCGGCGAATCTTCCGCCAGCGAAGCCGAGCCAACTTGCTCGCGTTTCACCGCACCATTCGCCATGCCACTCTGCGCCGTCACGTCCAGCGCAAACGCCCCCCGCACGCCATAATCCTGGCCGCGAAACAGCCTTAACAAATCCGCCACCGACGCCTCTGTCCAATGCACCTCCAGCCTCGCCGGCTGCAATCTCGCCGACGTCCCCGCCACATCCCCACGCACAAGCAAAATCCCCGCCGATTGCAACGCCACCCCGCTGCGCCAAGGCTGCGCCTCCAGTTGCAATTGCCAGCGCCCCGCGGAAATCTGCTCCACGCTCCCCGTCACGCCAATAAACGCGAATGCCTTCTTGTCCAGCCCAATCTTAAAATTCACCCGTCCATCATCAAACTCAATCCTCTGCAAACGGTTCACCGCCCCCGCCGCGCTCGGCGGCCCATAGATTCGCCCCGTTCGCGCATCGTCGTTTTTCGCCGGTGGCAACCAATCCTCCAAGTTCCACCGCCCCGGGCCGCTGCGCACCAAAATCAAACTTGGCCGCGTCAACGAAAGCGTGCCAAATTCAAAGTGCCCGCCTAGCAGTCCCCTCCATCGCAACCCAGCGCTCAATTTTTCCGCGCGCAAAAAATATTCGTTACCGAAAGCCGGATCTTCTCCCACGGTCACGCCATTCGCATCCAGCCGCAAACTCGGAATCACCTGCGCGTCAAACCGTCCCACTTCCACGCGCCGCCCAAACGCCCTCTCCAAATGCGCCACCAAATACGCGTGCACCAACGCCGTCCGTACCAGCACCCCCGCGGCCACCTGCGCCACCACCACCAGCGCCAGCACCACCAGCGCCACCTTCAGCCATTTACGTCGAGTTGCCAAGTCTCTACCCGATCTATCGTTATAAGGTCTCAACGACCACCGAAGATTGTCATCCAAAACCTGTCATTCCGAGCGAAGCGAGGTACGGGTTTCCATCGCGCTTTAGGCGAGGAATCTGCTTGCTGAGGCGCCCACAAAACAGCGATCCAACAACCGAGGACAAATCCATGTACCAAAAAACTTCCCACTCAACGGCCCTCAATGCACCGTATGAAACATCCGCCCCCACCGCGTCCTCGCCGGCATATGCGCAATATTGTCGAAAACGCTCGTCAGCCGACTCCAAAACGTAGTCTCCTTCGCATAGTCCGCACTCGTCGCATCCACCGACCAGTAAATCAAAAACGGCCTTCCCATAATCGCGTCGCGATCCACAAATCCCCAATACCGGCTATCCGAACTCCGGTCGCGGTTATCCCCCATGGCAAAATACTTTCCCGGCGGCACCACGATCTCATCGCCCACCACATGCTTCGGTAACTCCTCCACCCATTCCGGCAACATCTGCGAAGAGATCATCAGTTTCGCCGGAGGCGGAAAATACGAATTCAGCGGATCACTCATCGCCGCGGGATCGTGCTGCACGTACGGCTCGTTCAGCACGTGGCCATTAATATAAATCTCTTGATCCACTAATTTCAGCCGGTCTCCGGGCAAGCCAATCACGCGCTTCACAAAATGCTGGTGGTCCGCGTACGGATACTTAAAAACAATAATGTCCCCGCGCTCGATCGGCCGGTACGGCAAAAGCTTGTCGTACCACGCCCCGGTCCCGCCAAAAATAAATTTGTTCACCAGCAGGTGATCGCCCACGAGCAGTGTATGCTCCATCGACGGCGAAGGAATCTTGAACGCCTGCACCACAAAACTCGTGCCAAATAGCGCCAAGATCACCGTCACCAGCAGTGACTCGAGATACTCCGAAATAGTAGTTTGATCTTCGTGATGTTCCGCGACGTGCTCTTCCAAAGGGTGGTGTTCAGCGGTGTAATCTGCAAGCTCCTGCTCGTGCACTTCGTCGGCAGGTAGCATCTCGCCGGAAATTCCTGCCCCGTCCGCTCGCACGCCCGTCAGTTCATCGGCCATTCTTTTCGCGCCTCGGGCTCTCTACCACCGCTTCTTCTTGCCCCGGCGCTTCGAGCAACGCAATGCGCGCCAACGCGCTCCGCGCCGCGCGTTGCTCCGCTTCTTTCTTCGTGCTCCCTACGCCATTGGCCAGGCACTGCCCTTCCACCCACACCTCAATCTCAAACGTCTTCTGATGATCCGGCCCGGTTTCTCGCGCCACGCGATATTCCGCCGGCGACTGCCGCCGCCCCTGCAAAAACTCCTGCAACGCCGACTTCCGATCCGACTCGGAAATGCTGTCCCCGCGTTCCACAACCGCTTGCTCAAACAACACGCGATGCAAAACATCCCGTGCGCTGTGCAGCCCGGCATCCAGATACACCGCCGCGACCACCGCCTCAAACGCATCCGCCAGCAACGTTTGTTTCTCGCGCCCGCCGGTTTTTTCTTCGCCACGGCCCAGCCGCAGATGCTCCCCCAAACGTAGCCGCCGCGCCGCCGCCTCCAGGGTCCGCGCATTCACCAGCCGCGCCCGGCTCTTCGACAGTTGCCCCTCGCTCCAATCCGGAAACGTCAGCACCAAATATTCGCTGGCCAGCAATTCGAGCACGGCATCGCCCAAGAATTCAAAGCGCTCATTGTCCTGGTGAACTTCCAGATGACGCGTCGTTTCCGCGCGCCCCGCTTCGGTACGCGTGGTGTCGGCACCGCCTGCGCCCGCCTCAGCTCCAGCACGCGTCACCCGCCGCTCTGGCGCCGCCGAACTATGCGTCAGCGCCCGCACCAGCAGCTCCGGACGCAGAAACCTGTGCCCCAGCCGCTTTTCGAGCGCTGCGTCGCCAGTAAGTTGCGTTTCGTGCATAGTTTCGCCGCGGGACGCGGCGCGGGTCTATTTTGGCACGCTCAGCTGGGTATTACCCAGCTTCTTCGCTTCGTCGGCGCCATTCTTGCACGTCGCTTGCATGCCGCTCTGCATGTTCGCACATTTCGTAAACGCCGCCGCCGCCTCTTGAAAATGCGAGGCCTTCTCGTTCGCTAATCCCAGCACGTAATAATTCACCGGGTCCGGCTCCGGATCGATCTTCACCGATTGGTCCAGCTCCGGAATCGCTTCGTCAAATTTTCCGCGCCGAAAGTACACCAGCCCCAGCCCGCTGTGCGCCATCGCCAGCGTGATGTTCTTGGCAGTCGCAAACTGCTCGTCCGTAATGTTCGCCGGTTTGCTGATTGTCGGCGTCACCTCAATTGCCCGCTTTGAATAATCTTCTGCCTTCGCCAGCTCCTTCTCCCGGTCCGCGCCGCCCGTCGAGCCGATCGCCCGCGGAATCGTCTGGCCCAGAATCGCCATGGTCTGCACGTCCGTGGGCGTCAGCTGCACTTCTTTATCGCCCACCTCTTCCATCTTCTGCACCTGGTTCGTTTGCAGGTACAACTGCGTCATCGTCGAATACAGCAGCGGCCGGTAGCGGCTCGTCGGATATTTCTTGTCGAACGCCTCACCCAGCGCGATCTTCTGCTGCGCATCCGCGTTCGGCGTATCCGCGAACGCCTTGTACGCCGCGTCTTCTTCCGCATTCACCGGTGGCGCCGTGTCCAGCGCCAAGCTGTTCGCCTTATCGTCTTTTGCCTGGGCCGGAGGCTGTTGCGCGGCGGTCCCTCCCATCGTCGGTGCCTGCCCGTTGCCCCCGACGAGTTGTGCTCGCGTGGCGCTTCCCAACCCCAAACCAAAAACTCCCGCCGCAAATATCATTCCAATTCGTATTGCAGACTTCGCTGTCATTTTTCCAATCTCCTCCATAATTAAATTGCTCAAAACACCGGCGAGCCCGGTGTCTCGCCACTATCTGATTTGTGCGTTCTTCTCTGTATTCTCTGTGCCTCTGCGTTGCACTTCTTCTACCCTCTTAAGCGCAGCCCACATCTCCTACATCTCTAAGATGCACTCCTCCGCAATTCAGATTTTCGTTCCCACACGCTCTAGGGCTGTGCCGCCGGCTTCTCAATGCTCACCGCATCGAGCCCCTTCTGCGCCGCATCCCGCGCCCGCGCCGGCAAACCCTGCACGCTCAACGCCGCCTCAAACTGCGTCTTCGCGCGATCCGCGTGCCCCTCGTCGTCATAAATCCGTCCCAGATAAATATGCGACCAGGCCATCACCATGGGGTCTTGCGTTGCCGCATGCTCTCCATCCGTCAACTGTCCAAACACTTCCTTGGCCCGCGCCGCATCGTGATCCAGCACCGCCACCATCCCTAATCCATACAGTGCCCGCGGCTGGTCCGGATATCTCGCCAGTACCCGCTGAAACGCCGCTTCCGCCGCGCGCGTATCCTTCTCTGCAAGCTTCTGCTCGCCCACCGTCAAATCCGCAATGGCCTGCGCATCGTCCGGCAAAGTCACCGGCCGCAAGGCCCGACGCCTTGCTAACTCTTCCGTCGAGAGGTCCTTCCCCGCATGCGCCGGTTCTTCCGGTGCAAACGTCAACAGCGCGATCCTCTTGGTCTCCGCGCTCACGTCAATCCCGCGGATCAAATCCGGAAAATACAAATCCATCGCCGGCTCCGATCCTTCAAAGCCCGCCAATCCCGCAAAAATCGGCCGCACCATCACGTAGCCATCGGCATCCGCGCGGCCGAGCGCCGCGTCGCGCTCCCCAGGAGAGATCTTCTTCAGCTTGATCTCCACCGCGCGCACCATGCATTCCGCCACGTACGACGGAAAATCATCCTTCAAGTCCGGCTCCAACCGCGGCGCGAGTGCCGCCCTGTCAAACAGCGCTCGCTTGGTCACCACCACGTGGGAATACTCCAGCGGCAACGGATCCATCAAGTAATGCAGAAACGCGTGGCGCACCACGTCCACCGGCACGCCATCCTCTCCTCCGCTCAGCACCAGCGCATAGTGATCGCCGTAATTCCGCACGTTGGTGATCCGCCCGACCAGCGGTTCCACCACGATCGAAAACGTCCGCATTCCATTCGGATCGATAATCTCCCGCAAATACGCCGAGGTAATGAACACAATGTCCGACACTTTGTCGTGCATCTGCTCGATCTCGCGCGCATACACCGGCTGGACTTGCCGCCATAACTGCCCAATTCTTTGCTCCTTGTAATACGCCGCAAGAATTTCGCTGAATCCTTCGAGTACCAGCACTTCTGGCGGCAACTCGTCCCGCCGCAATATCGGTGTGAATCGCGGCGCCGGCCCGGACACCAGCCCAAACCACAAATACCGCGACAGCATCGCTCCCGGATCGTTCAACTGATGCTCGCGATAAAATTGCCGCAACGCTTCGACCGCCGGCCCCTGCTGCGCCTGCAAAAGTTGCCGCATTTGCACGCGGTACGCGGACCAGTGTTCCGCGCTAACGTCCGACTCAAACCCCGCCGCCAGCAGCGCGCACATCGTCGTAAACATCGCTTCATTGCCATCCACGCTAACGCTACTCTGCTCGACCGGCGCAATCACCCGCCGCGGCGGAGTTGCAGCACCCTGTGCACCAGCCGGCCTCGGAGCCTGTCCAGCCGCCGGAGGCCCCGATGGCGCACTAGCCGGTGCCGGCCCCTGGGCAGCAGACGCCCCGCACCATAGCGCCGCCATCAACACCCCACCACAGCAACCACGCACTAGAACAAGCCTTGATTTATTCATGTGGAAACGCAGCATCCCCAATTTGTCCTCACCCCAAGCCAACCATTCTCGCAACGAACCGCCATCTTCGCAATCGCCTAGCACAGGCACTCTTGCCGGTGCGCGGTCGCCGCGGCATCACAAGCTCCGTTGCGCAGCCTGTCGCTTTTGCTGATCTCCGCTTCATCCCATCTGTAACAGTACCGATGCGCCCAAATTCCCGAGGGATGGCTCGCCGAAGACGCATGAAATTCGCAGCACACGTCACAAACTCCACCCGACCTCAAAAATAAATGATTCGCCGCTTACTGCCAGTCGCCGCATCAATCCTATCCGCCGCCCTCCTCGCAATCTCCCACGCGAACGCCGTGCCCTCCAAAAACCAATCTCCGCAGCCCGCTTCAACCGCCGTCTCGCCCACCACCGAACTCCTCCTAACGCAAGAAATCCAACTCACCGGCGACCAACTCTGGGTCGACACCACCATCGACCTGCACCCCGGCGAACGCCTAATCTTCTCCGCCACCGGCTCCCTCCGCTATCCCGACGCCAAATCCGAAAACTCCCCCGGAGGCCTGCCCCGCAATTTCAAAGACCTCCTCCGCGTTTTCCCGGACAACGACGCAGGCCGCGGCGCACTCATCGCCCGCATCGGCGACAGCAATATCGCCGACCCCTTCCTAGTCGGCACGAAACGCGACCTAATCGTCCCCGCCGCAGGCCGCCTCTCCATCGGCATCAACCAAACCTCTGACGACACCGCCGACGGCACCTACACCGTCGAAATCGCCATTTACGCCCCAGACCCGGCTTCCAGCTTCGTCACCTCCCGCTCCGTGCCATCCCTCACCGGCATCGACAACTCCCTCTTCGCCCGCATCCCGCGCCGCGTGTCCGATAAATCCGGCGCTCCGGGCGACATGGTCAATTTCCTGATCCTCGGCACGCAATCGGCCATGGAAAGAGCCTTTAAATCCGCCGGATGGGTCCGCGTCGACTCTGACGTTAAGGACAGCGTCCTCGCCGGCGTGATGGCCAGCATCTCCAAAGAGTCCTACCTGACCCTCCCCATGAGCCAGCTCTTCCTCTTCGATCGCTCCCAGGACTACGGCTGGGCCCACGCCGAACCAATAAAGGTCGTCGCCTCACGCCATCACCTGCGTCTCTGGAAATCCCCTTTCACCGTCAAGGGCCAAACCCTCTGGGTCGGCGCCGCCACCCACGACGTCGGCTTCGCCCACGACGACCGCAGCAAAGACCTCACCGCCATCACCCACAAAATCGATCCCGCCATCGACCAGGAACGCGACTACGTAGAAAAAAACCTCTCCGCCACCGGCCAGGTCGCTGAAGTTACCCACTTCCTCCCAGAAAATCCCGTGCAATCCGCCAAAACCGCCACCGGCGGCTCCTTCCATTCGAACGGCCAAGTCCTAATCCTTCAGCTAGCCCCTCCGCACTAGAGAGATGTGAGAGGTTATGTAGTGGCGAATCATTAGAGTCGTAGCCGAGTCCGCAGGCGCTGCCGAATTCTTAGCGCACGGCATTGTGATGACCCGGCTTTAGCCGCTGAGGAATTGCCCAGTTTTTATAGCTCCGGAACGAGCTCTCAATCTCTCCATGCCAAACGCGCCCTGCTAAAGCTCACATTCTTCTGCCATTACAAAATGCACAATTGATTCTTGACAAGGAATAGACACTTTTAGTAAACTTACCGGCTAGAAAAACACGTTCCGCCGCCCTCGCAACCCGCCTCACGATCTCAAACTCAGCTTTCTTCGGAGATGCGCCACCGCCCAGGCTGGCACGCGTTCACCACTTCCGCAACAAAATCTCTCGCTAACTCGCGCAGAATGAGCACTTGCAAAAGCGCATGAAAGCAAAGGAACTTCAAGTTCCTTTATAAGCACACACTTTTGCAAAGCCCCCAGACGCGTCCCCCGCCCGGAGCATCGCATCTGTGCGGTCAGCTATCACGCATACGCAGTCGAAGACGCTCGGAACAGCATCTTATTTTGCGTACTCGTTACATCCCGCGGCTCGTAACCCGTGCTATCGTAACCCACATCAGGAGGCCCGCTCACATGCCGGTCCCAGCGCCATCCGAGCACGAACTCGCCCGCCGCAACTCGCTCGCTTCCTACGCCATTCTCGACACCGATCCCGAGCCCGCCTTCGACGATCTCAACCACCTCGCCTCTTTTGTTTGCAAAACGCCCATCGCCCTCATCACCCTCGTCGACGAGCGTCGCCAGTGGTTCAAATCCCGCATCGGTCTCACCGCCGACGAGACCTCCCGCGACATTGCCTTCTGCTCCCACGCCATTCTCCAGGACGACATCTTCATCGTCCCAGACGCCCTCAACGACGACCGCTTCCGCGACAATCCGCTCGTTGAAGGCGAGCCGCACATCCGCTTTTACGCCGGCGTCCCACTCATCAACCACGATGGCTACGCCCTCGGCACCCTCTGCGTCATCGACAAAACCCCGCGCGAACTTTCTGCCACCGAAAAAGAAGCGCTCAAGGCCCTCAGCCGCCTGGTTCTCGGCCAAATGGAACTGCGCCGCAATCTCGTCCTCCTAAAGAACGCGCTCAGCAATCGCACCGCCGAGGAACACGAACGCCAGCTCGAACTAGCCAAGCTCCAATCCCAGCTAATCCGCTTAGTCGGCCTCGACACCAAGTCCGCCCCTCTTCCGGCCCGCTGACCGCTATCACGGATCTCTACCAACACATGCTAGAATTGATGGGGTCCAGCCCGGAAAGAGGATCGTTGCATGCTTGCAACTCAGGAATTCGCTCACGTATTCCTTTTTCGCTGCCCGGCCTGCGGCAGGCCGCTGGCATCGGCGTGCGCTAGCACGCAAAGCAATCTCGAAATGGCCGACGCTCACCTCTTCAATCCACACTGCCACTGCGGATGGACCGGCACGCTAGCCGGGTTGATCAGCGTGAAGCACTACGTCGAACCGTGGGAAAGTCCGACCTTCATCGCCAAAGAAAGCGATTCCTGCGACGGCAAGATCGAGCAACCCATACGTTAGCGCATAATTAATCTGATATTTGCGCTCGGACGATGTCTTCGGGTTTATGCGCCTGAGCACGCCCGGCACAGGAATTCTGTGCGGTAGATCAAGGTTTGGCAGCGGACGCCGCGGCCGGGAAGGCTTGCCGGAACGGCTCGAAATCTTCCCACACGCGTTGCACGGTGGTAGCGTCAATCGATCTGCTGACCGGTGTGCTGGCGTCTTTCTCGGAGTAGATCTCCATCGTCACATTGCCGCAAGAAGGGGTCAGCGCGTCCGGGGCGTACTCGTACGATCCTTGAAACGTGGTGTCCACTTTTCTTCCGCGCTGGTCGTACAACTCAAATTCCGAGCGCCCGGGCAATATCGGCGTCAACTCCTTGCCTCCGCACAGCAGCCGCATACGTACGAAGCCACTCTTAAAACGAACTTTGAACAGCACGCTGTATTTTGGCCGCACGCGAACCACCAGCACAGGCCGATAGTCCTGCGCGTCCTCCAGAACGCTCGCAGGCGGCCGCACGTTGTCGCCGTCTCCGCCAGAGCGCTTGGCCGCTTTGCGCGCCGCCGCCATCTCCTCTTCATGGCCGAGGAAATAGCCCAAGGGAGGAGTGACGAACCACACGCGAAACTCGCCCGCATCATACGCATAAGGTTTCGTATCGATAATTCTCTGTTGCAGCAAAAGTTGTCGCAACGAGTCGGCGGGATACATGTCCGTAGGCTCCACAGGAAGTAGAACCGGCGTTGGGGGTGTGCCTGCGGCGATTTCCTTCCTGGCTTCTTCAACCACCGGCCGCACCTTTTCTACGGGCACTACGGAAGCCAGATTGTGCAGCACGCCGGTGGTGATGCCAGCAACTTGCCCATCCAGCGTAAACAACGGACCGCCAGAGTTTCCCGGGTTGATGTTGATATCGCTGTTGATGGCATCCTTATCGATTTTGCTCACCACTCCAGTGGTCAGCGCCTTTTCGCGGCCCAACGGATTCCCAATGGTGAATACGCGCTGGCCTACAACCAGATGCGATGCCGCATCATTCACGAGCAGCGGCGCTACGATCCCTTCACGGAATGCCGTGGGATCAAACCAAATCACCGCCACATCTTTGTCCGCATCGGAGGAGATGAGCTTTGCCGGAACCTTGCGTTTATCGTCAAATTGCACCGCCAAATAGCTGGAGGAATGCACCACGTGATTGTTGGTTCCCACCAGCCCGCGCGGGTCGACCAGAAATCCCGAGCCGCTGCCAAATTCCGAACGCACGGAGACCACGGAATTTTTGAATTTGTCAAAGAGTGCCGTCAGCTCTCCATCGCCGGCTCCAGACGAAGAATTCTTCCCGATGGAGACGCTGGGAATGGAGGGCAGGTCTTCGATTTTGGCGTTGTCGTTCGTCAGGTCGATGTGCTGTTCGGCACCCGCGATCTGCACCGCGAAATTCCAGCTATAGCGTTTGCCGCCGAGATCGATCGGCTTTGAGGAAGAGATCGTGTAGCGCCCGGCCGCGATTGACTTTTCTGCTTTGCCGTCGAGGTCGGTCTTCACTTCTATGGGGGCGTTGCTGGCGCCTTCTGGCCGAACGTCAACGACGTAGAAAGGGACGGACTTCTGATTCAAATCCTTGTCCACCAGCACGACGCGAACTTTCACGTCTACCGGCGCCGCTGCAGCCTGCGGCCTGGCGCTAGTGCTGGGGCTGAAGAGCAGCCCGGCCATTAGCAAATAGACGAACATGTTGCGCCTCTCGTGCGGCTCATTGCTGTATGGACCTGCTCGGCAGGTTAGGTATTGCAGTGCATCTTATCGCTTTGCGGACATGATGGGTAGGGCGGAGCGGCCTTGGAACCGCCTCGCACATGAAAGAAATTGGGGAGGCGAGGATTGATCCGGTCACACTCGCAGTAGCGCGATCTTTGTCACCCGCCTCAGCCGCGTGCTCTAGTCGCGTTCCCAGAAGATATGCGAACCTTTGCCGCCCGGCTCCCCGGATTCGCTATTCACGGTGTCCCACTGGCTGCGCGTCAGGGCATGAATCTCTTTCAGTTTCTTCTGCGTTAGAGACTTGTTCACGGCGTCCAAATCCTTGGCCACCAGCGCGGCGAAAGAGTCGGTAACATCTTTCAAATCTTTCGTGAGCGAATCGATACGCGCTACCTGGTAGTCGCCCGGACGCCCTTCGTAGCCTACGAGCTCGCCATAAAGCTGCGTGGTTTTTTCGCGGATGCGCTCCTCGCCGGTGATCGCCCCGCCTTCGGTGGTGGCCACGATTTTCTTGCGCAGCTCCTCCACTTTTCCCGCAAGATCGGTGAGCCGCTTGGCCAGCGCCGCATCTTTGCCGGCCTGCGCCGCGCTCTGCAACAGCGCTTGGTGCACGGCGTTGATACTGTCCACTTGAAAGCTCATGTCGCCCAGCAAATTGTAGACGCGCATCACCGCGGCAAAATTCTGCGCACGGTCCGCTTCGCTGAATTTTGCCCGCGCATCCAGCGTGATTACCAGCGGCGCGGTATACACTTCCGTGCCGCGCGTTAGCTTCACGGTGTACGTGCCGGGAACGACGCGCGGCCCCTGCGCCGCTTCAAACGCCGCCGTGGCGGCGGGCGGGACGTGCGGCGCCCGGAGCCGCATCGGCCATTCTACGCGGCTGATGCCGCGCCGGCTGTTCGCCGCCAGCGTATCGATCAACTTACCCTGCGGATCGAAAATTTCCAGCTTCATCCGCCCATAGATGTGGCGCTTTTTCTGGTAATACGTAATCAGCGCCGCGTCCGGCGGATTCGGTCCGGAAAAAGTTCCGGAGCCTTCGCTCCATCCGCCATTGGCATTGAATCGCTGTTGCGCGGGTTTGCCCATCACGAACACCGCGTCCTGCTCCAGGACTTCGGGCGTCAACTTTCGCAGCGGCGTGATGTCGTCGATGATCCAGATGCCGCGCCCGTGCGTGGCCACCACCAAGTCAGACTCGCGCTCGTGCACCACAATGTCGCGCACCGGGACATCGGGAAACTCATGACCCTTATACTCCGCCCACTGTTTGCCCCCGTCCGGAGAAACCCACAACCCAAACTCCGTGCCCATGAACAGCAAATCCTTTGCCACAGTGTCTTCCTTGATGACGTGTGCAAACCCCCGCACGCCGCTGGCTGCCGTCACCACCGGCGTCCACGTTTTCCCGTAGTCCGTGGTCTTAAACGCGTACGGAGCCATATCACCAAAGGTGTGCCGGTCAAACACCGCATACGCCGTCGCCGCATCGAAGCGGCTAGCTTCCACCCACGAAACCCACGAAGCCTTCGGCAGATTCGGCACATTGCCAACCACGTTGGTCCAGTTCTTGCCGCCGTCGCGCGTCAACTGCACGTTGCCGTCGTCCGTGCCCACCCAAATCGTCTGGCCATCTTTCGGCGATTCGCTAATGGAATAAATCGTGGTGTGCATCTCCGCGAACGAATTGTCCACCGTCACGCCGCCAGACTGCTCCTGCTTCTGCTTCTCTGGATCGTTGGTGGTCAGGTCCGGCGAAATGCGGTCCCAAGACTGCCCGTGATCCCGCGAACGAAACAAAAACTGCGCGCCGATATAAATCGTGCCTTTTTCATTGGGGCTCAGGTGAATCGGCGTGTTCCAGTTGAAGCGCAACTTCCCTTCGCCGTAATTCGGCTGCGGATCAATGGCCCGCGCTTCGTGCGTCTTCAGGTTGACGCGCCCTACCGCTCCGCCCTGCGCTTCGACGTACGCGTAATTCGCATCCGCCGGATCGGCAAAAGCCCAGAAGCCGTCGCCACCCCATAAATTCTCCCAGCGGCTATTCGTGATCCCGCCCGGATACGCCGAATCGCCAATCCAGTCGCTGTTATCCTGCAATCCGCCAAACACGTGGTACGGATCGGCATCATCCGTGCTGACGTGATAAAACTGCGAAATCGGCAGATTTTCGCCTTTTAGAAATGTATTGCCGCCATCGTACGTGTACCACACGCCGCCATCATCTCCGGCGATGATGTGATCGGTGTTTTCCGGATCGATCCACAAATCGTGAAAGTCGCCGTGCGCGCTTCCCGCACCGCTGAAGCTATTGCCCCCATCGTCGCTGGTAATCAGATTCAAGTCCGGCTTAAACAAACGGTTTTCATTTTTCGGATCCACGATCAAATTCGCAAAATAAAACGGCCGCCACACCATCAACTGGCTGCGGTCGCCTTCTTTCCAGGTTTTCCCGCCGTCGTCGGAACGGAACAGCGCGCTACGCGTCGATTCGATCATCGCGTATACCACGCTGGGCTTCGAGGGCGCCACGGTCACCGCAATCCGCCCCCACGGTTTCACCGGCAGGCCCGGCGCGGATTTGTCATTCAAATCCGTCCACGTCGCGCCGCCATCGCTGGAGGTAAACAATCCGCTGCCGCTCGGCGACGTCGGACCATCTCCGCCAGAACGGAACGTCCAACCCTTGCGCCGGAAATCCCACAGGCCGGCGAACAATACTTTGGAATCCGCCGAGCTCATCGAGATCATCGAGCAGCCGGTCGAGGGATTACTGCCCTTCAAAATCTTGCTCCAGGTTTTTCCACCGTCGGTCGTCTTGTAAAGGCCGCGGTCGTCGCTGTCGCTCCAAAGTTTGCCCGGCACGCACGCGTACACGGTGTTGCCATCGGTCGGATCTACGATAATTTTGGAAATGCGCTCCGAGTTCGGCAGGCCCATGTTCGTCCAGTTGTCGCCGCCGTCTACCGACTTGTAGATTCCGTCGCCAATGGAAACGCTGTTGCGCGACCAGGATTCGCCCGTGCCCACCCAGATGGTCTTCGGATTTTTTGGATCGATGGTGATCGCGCCAATGGATTGCGCGGTCATTTTGTCAAATACCGGCTTGTAGGTCGTCCCGCCGTTGGTGGACTTCCACACCCCGCCGCTCGCCGCGCCGATATACACGGTGAGCCGGCCGCCTTCCTTCACCGCCGCCAGCGCCGCAATGCGCCCGCTCATGGTCGCCGAGCCAATGTTCCGCGCGCCCAGCCCCGAGATGGTGTCCGAGTCAAACTTGGCGGTCTGCGCCGACGCCCCGGTTACCAGCATGGCCGCCAAAGTTCCCGCCAGCACAGCAGAAGGAATTAGCAATTCGCGAAAAAAGTTCTTCATGTTCTCATCGTCCTCAATCAAAAAGTCGTTAGAGTGTTGTGCGACGTTACTTGGCCGCCGGCGCTTTCTCCGCCGGTTTAACCACCGGCATCACGAATCGCGAATCTTCCACCGGCGCGTTGATCTCGATTTTGTCCACGCTCAACTTCTGCCGTTGCGCATTGCCCTTCTGCGCCTGCTCGACGGCAAAGGGGTAGTACACCCCGTCCACTTTTTCGTAGTCGCCAAAATACTGCTCAGTTTCTTGCAATGTGCCGCGAATGGTGGTCTGCACTTCCAGTTTCAATTCCAGAAAAGAATCCGTGTCCAGATAGTAGTAGCGCACGTCGCCGTTTTTCATGGCCAGGCGCACTTTGAAGCAATCCGTGCCTTCCACGGAGTCGTGCCCCATCAGCTCGGCCTTGTGTCCTTTGGCTTGGTAATCCACCAGCGGCCCTTCAATGTCCGAATCCACGATCAAACTTTTCGCGTCTTCCGCCGTCATCAGCTCCGGATCTTTGCGGCCTTGAAACGGCGAAACCTGCCAGGCAATTTTGCCGTCGAAAACTTGCACCTGGGCGAGTCCCTGGATGGCGAACTCCTCGCGCACTTTGTCCGGCCGCTTGTTCTCCTGCAAATACGTCGCGCGATACGGCCCAAAGCTCAGCTTCGAGGTATTGCGCAGCGTATTGATGGCCTTGATTTTTTCGAGGCCGCCGTGCGCCTGAATATTCTTGGCAATCACTTCGTCCACGGTTTGCGCGCATGCCGCGAGGGGCAGCAACGCCAGCGCCGCGAACAAAACACTGCACTGCAGCGCGCGATTCACACATGGCGACCCGCAAGCCCGGGACGCAGAGCTTCCCCGATTGTTATTCATGGCTTCTCCCAAACTGTCGGTGAACATTCCTGAGTGCATTCTTAAGAGCGCGGGCTTCTACACCGCGGCGAGCGCTATTCCTTGGTGAGACGAAATGCAGCACACTTTGTTAGCAGAGTTGCCAGGCAAACGCCACGCTTTTTTCAGCGCCATTCCATCACTGCACGGGGGGGAGGCCAAGCTTCCCGCCGAAGATAGCCGCCATCAAGAGTCCTCGGCAAACTCACCTTCGGGCGCTGGCAGCTTGTCACCGTCGCGCGCCACCCACACGTACAGCGCGGGCAGTAGAAAAATGCTCAAGAACAGCGCGCCGGCGAGGCCGCCCACAATCACGATGGCAAAGGGCCGCTGCGAATCGGAACCAATCCCGCGAGATAACGCCGCGGGCAGCAATCCCAGCATGGCCACCAGCATGGTCAT
>JBEKVU010000069.1:0-17511 GCA_049513775.1 Candidatus Acidiferrum sp. | reverse complement strand
GAGATGCGCGAACTGTTTTCAACGAGCACAACCATGGAAACGGGATCACTGCCGAGATCGAAATGAGTGATCTTCTGGCGTACGCCGTTGTCGGTGATTTGAAAATCGCTGGCGTCGAGGGTATGGACCATCTCGTCTTTCTTGTTGCGCACGACGATGGGAGTGCTGACGAGGGTGGCTCGAACCTTTACGGTGGGGTGGGGTGACTGCTGAATCGACACATTGGGGGGCGGGGCCATGGGGCCGTCTGGAGCTTGGGCGGAAATGCGCGCCACGGCCAGCAATGCTGCGCCCAATAGCAGCGTGAGCCTGACTGTGGCTTTGGCGGATGGTCTGGCGATGGTTTGACGAATGATGTACCCCATATTTCTTCGAACCTGGATGGCCCGTGGCTGCAGTGTACTTGATTCGACGCCTGATGCGCCGTGGACGTTGCCGCAGGTGCTGCGGCTCTCTAGAATGAAGGTTTGTCCAACTAGAGAGAGTGTGCCCATGTCGCAACATCAATCCAAACTCAAGCCGCAGCACGCGCCAAAACCGCCGCACGAAGATCAGGAGTTTTTGCAGAGCACGCCCGCGCGGCCGCTGCGGATCCTGGCGGAATATCTGCAGCCGATGATGCAGCTGAAGAAAGAAAACATCGGCGACACCATTGTGATGTTCGGATCGGCGCGCATCGAATCGCGCGAGACGGCGCTGGCGCGGCTGACGCGATTGAAAAAAGCAAAGCTCGGAAAACTGAGCAAGGACGCGGTGGCCGAGCACCGTATGGCGCTGAAAAATGCGAAGAGCGCGCTCGAAATGTCCCGCTATTACGAAGAGGCGCGAGAGCTTTCGCACAAAATCACCTCGTGGGCGAGTTCGCTCGGGCCGAAACCGCGGAGATTTGTAATCTGCTCCGGCGGCGGGCCGGGAATCATGGAGGCGGCGAATCGCGGGGCGTATGAAGCCGGGGGCAAATCGCTGGGGTTATCGATTGAATTGCCGCACGAACAGTTTTCGAATGCGTACATCAGTCCGGAGTTGAGCCTTAATTTTCATTACTTTTTTATGCGCAAATTGTGGTTCGCGCAGATTGCCAAGGCGCTGATTGTGTTTCCCGGCGGATTCGGGACGATGGACGAACTTTGGGAGATGATGACGCTGCTGCAGACGGGGAAACTTTCAAAGAACAATATGATTTTGATTTACGGGCGACGGTATTGGGAGCAAGTGCTGAATTTTCGCGCCATGGTGCGCTGGGGCATGATCAATCCGGAAGAGTACAAGCTGATTCAGTTCGCGGATACCGTGGACGAAGCGTTTGAAAAGATTCGCACGGGGATGGAAAAGTATCACATGGAAGTCGACCCTTTCCTGCAGGCCTACTGATTCGTCTAAGCTCATTGATTTGAAATAGTTACGCTCGACCGGGGTGCGATACGCGAATTGCTGTATGGTCAGGGCCACGGCGGCGGGCTATCTTTCCGAGGCGCTGCAAAGGAGGCGCTAGTCCATATGAAAACCCAAGGGAATTTGACCAGGTTTGCAAAGGCTACGGTGGCTGCGGCCACCTTGAGCGGCTTCTTGCTGTTTGCCGGCACGCCGGGCGTGCGTGCGAATCAAGAGGATGCGTGCCGGGACCGCACCGTGAAGGCCGATCACCGGTTGCACGAAGCGGCGGAAAAACACGGGTGGGATAGTCCGCAGGCGGCTTCGGCGCGCAAAGATCTCGCATCGGCCCGGGAGTGGTGCTACACCCACGCGCACCGCTGGTGGGATGAAGACGGGCAGCGGTGGCATACGGATCGGGATTGGGACGATCACGACCACGATCATCGTTAGAGTTTGGTGAGTCTCGAACGGGAATTTCCTGAAGGCGCAGCCTTTTCCTCGGCTGGGCCTTTTTTATTTCCGAACTCGAGTTTGGCCCCGAGTTTGGCCCCGAGTTTGGCCCATCGATCAGTTCCCAAAAAACTGAAGGCGAAAGATAACGCAGGGACGCCGGAAGCGCGAACGGAGAGGTGCGATAGGGTAGTCGTTTGTGGCTAACGGATTGGTGGACCAAACTAGAGCTCGGCGCCCCTAGAGCGGCCTGCGTGCGCGTGATCGGCCGCGACATTTTTGGTAGAGAGGGGTTTAGTTTAGCAGGACGCCAACCCAGACAGGTTCCCGGGCGCGCTCCTCGTGGAGGATGTTATGCGACTGCATATGCATTCATTTAAGTCTTTAGTTGGTAAAGTTGTATTGGGCGCGGTGGCGTTAGGTGGCTTTATGGTGTTTGCGGGAGCGCCTGCGGCGCAAGCGCAAGAGTGGCGACGCCCACCAGTAGCGCGCTACGAACACCGTGGATATTACGGCGGCTACTGGCGCGGCGGCTCTTATTGGCACCACGAAGCGTTTCGCCACGGCTGGCGCGACCGTTTCGGCTACTGGCACTACTAAGCATCGGCTGCTGGCCGATTTAAGTGGAGCGAAGATCAGCGATGCCGAGCAAAAACAAAAAAGGGGCGCCAACTACAGCGCCCCTTTCTCATTACTGGATTGGGAAGATTAGTGCGTCGCTACGAGCGACGATGTGGCATCCGGCGAAGCTTCGCGCGATGAATCAGTTTCCGGATCTATTGCCGCGGTCGATTGATCGGCAAACACTGCTTCAAAGCGGCGGGCCTCACCTTGATCGTGCAAAAGAACCACGGGCACCACGCGCACGGACTGCTTGCAAGAGTGGCACTGCGTTACCTCGCCCTGAAGATCCTGCAAGAAACCGTCAGTAAAATGATAGAGCGACCGCTCGCGCCGGGCATTCTTCTGATCCCGGGCGCCGCAGTGCGGACAGATGAATTCCACCTTGTCCTGCTGCGGATCGCGGTCCAGAGCGGCCCAACCCGTGCGGCGTACGCCAACAACTTCAATGGTGCGGCGTTGCATCGGATTTACCCCCTTAAGTTCCACGTCCACAGGCAATAAGATGCGTTAGGCATGGGCCGCGATACATTTTTCTAATGTAAACACACGATTGCAATGACCCTAATTGTTTCGTACTAGCGCGGCCGGTTCGCCCTCAGTTGCCATACGAGCGGGAACTTGCGCGAGATGGCGGTGTCCAAGCTAGTGAGGACGCGCGCACCCTCACATCCCTGCGAGCGCGGCGTTAGGCTGCCGAACTTTGCTTCGTGCAAGCGTTCAGCGACTAGCGCCGCGGAATTCTTAGGAAAGTGAATCGCTAAATTTCAAGTGGAGGTGTGTCATGTCGAGCGGTGACCGTGGTGTGCCCAAACGTGCGGTGCAGGACGCCCGAGCGCGAAGTCCGGAAGGTTTTGCGGTTTTACAGGAATGCTTGATCGGTGGTGATGTGGAGCAATTGCGGCGCGAGCGGAGGTTGCGCCGGCGATCGTTGATGATTTCGACGTTGCTGCAAACTCTGGTCGTGTTGGCGATTGTAGCGATTCCGTTCTTCGGAAACGTGCAGCGTATCGCGATGGCCAACGTGATGCCTCTACCTCCGTACCATCCGCGCGGAATGGTGCGCGAGCACGCGGTGGTGACGACGCCAACTGCTGGTCAAAGAGCGACGTTCTGCTATCTATGTCCGACGGCGCATCCGAATCGCCCTATGGTAGGCGGAGGCCAGAAGACCACGGGCGAGAACCTGGCGGGCGAAATAAACGGATTTGTTGACGACGGTCTCGGAAGGGCCTGCTCAGAGTGCCTTGAGGTTATAAAGACGCCCGGGCCGCCGCCCCCTCCTCCGCTGAGGCCTTCACTCGTACACCTCACGCACGTTGATCCGGCGATGCTTATAAAACGTATCGAGCCGTTTTATCCGCCGCTGGCACAGCAGACTCGCCGCGCCGGGCGGGTGGAATTGCACGCGATCATTTCAGCAGACGGCAGAATCGAATCTCTGGAAGTGGTGAGCGGGGATGTGCTGTTTTATCAGTCGGCATTGGATGCAGTGCAGCGATGGATTTACCGGCCGACGTTTCTGAATGGACAGGCAGTGAAAGTGGATACGTACATCACGGTGGTGTATACGATGCAGCAGAATTAGTCTGATGGGATCGATAACCGAGGTTCGAGCGCAAAAAAAGGTGCCCGCCTCGGAAGACGCCTGATACAAAGTGCATGGAACACAATGTAGGTCAGAAAGTGCAAAGGGCCGGCTCTGCCTTAACCCGGCCCTTCTGCCTGCACTGCACCAATTCATGTTTGTGACGTTGCGGCCTCCTTTCTAAATTCGCTTAGAAATGGAAGACGATGCCGGTTGAAGCGCGCAGATTGTTTTGTGTCTGGCGTCCCGTGGCGATTTCCGGGAAGCGCGTCGGCAAGTATTCGACGTCCAGAGGACGCAAGCTGAAACGGTGGCTGATGCGGTAATCGAAGCCACCACCAATCGCCGCAGCGAAGGCGTTGTGCGAGTTTACGGTATCAAACAAGTTGGCACTGCCATGCGCCGTGCCAAAAAGCGCTTCGGCAAACGGATGAATGCGCCAGACGTGATGGAGATAGACGCGCGGGCCAAACAGGTACGTGGAGGCCGTGCCGCTGTTTCCGACATTGAAGAGGTTCAAATTGGTGTAACCGCCGAAATCGGCAACGGCGCTCAGCCACGGCCTTACATTGTAGGAAACGGAGGCGCTGCCGCCGTTGAGGCTGAAGCTGCCAATGCCCGGCGTGCTGGGATTAGCGCGCAAATAGGAATAACCGGCGAACACATCGATCTTGTTTTCATCCTGCGCTTTTGTTGAAGCGGCAAAGAACGCCGCGAATGCGAGTAAAGACACCAATAGCTTCCATTTCATAATGGCTCCTTGAGATTTAGTTTTTGCGCACGCTACGTGTTCGTGTCACTCAGGCACGTCACGGCTGCGCGTCTTGCGGGTTGCCTCAGGCAGGGAGGCAACTTTCCGCGCTCTTATTTTTCGTTGTAATAGAGATGCTGGGGTTGGCGGAGAAGTTGTAACCGTCCGGTAAAATCCCGAAAGTTTTTTCTCACAAGTTCTTGAAGGGAAAGACTGTTCCTCAGAGCAATGGCTCGCCGGAGTGGCGGGCGATGGCGGCGCGAGCAGCGTCGCGCAGATGAATAAGCTGATGCCAATCGGCGGAATCTTTTGCGTCAGGGGAATGATGGTCCACGGCGGGCAGCGGATAGATTGGCGGCGAGAGCGTAATGGTGATATCGCCCGGGCGCGGCAGCCAGGTGCCTTCGCGCAAAATTTGACGCGCGCCCGCGAGAGACACGGGAACGACCGGCGAGCCGGTGGCGACGGCAGCCTTGAAGGCGCCGAGTTGAAAGGGACGGACGCCGTCTTCTGGGGCAAACGTGCCTTCGGGAAAAACGAATACGGATTCGCCGCGGTGCAGCAGATCTTCGATTTCTTTGGACTGGTTGAGGCGCGAATCGCGGTCAGCGCGATCGAAAGTCAGATGGCCCATTTGACGAAGGAAAGTTCCAACGAAAGGCATGTGGCCGACTTCCATCTTGGAGACGAAACGGTAGGGAACGCCGAGGCCGAGCATCAAGGGGAGCACGTCAAAATAACTGGTGTGATTGCCGGCGTAAATTTTTGCGCCGGGGGTATCCATGTATTCTTTGCCGACGACGCGCACGCGATTGCGCGTGAGCGCGAATAAAACTCTTAACGCCCCGGTGGTAAAGCGGCCGGCAGCGCGATGGTCCCGGATGCGCAGAACGATTAGCCAGGACGGCACGATCCAAAGAAAAAAGACCACGGCGAAATAAGCTCCGTAAAGCAGTTGCCCAAGACGACGAGTGCCTGCGGAGACGGAGCTGCCGATATTGCTCCACATGCTCGCGGCGCCGAGGCGCGCGATTTGCAGCCAGGCCGGGGCTTTTGAGCGGCTCAGCGTGCCGAGTAGGTACATTTGTTTGGTTTCTTCGCGGCGCAATTTTCCGCTGGAAGTTTTTGGAATGCTTCCCGGTGGCAGTAATTCCACGCGGTCCGGCGGCAAGCCGAGACCTTTCAAGACTTGTTCGGTGATGGCGGCAACGATGGCGGCGCGGCGGCCGGCGTTGCCTTCACGCGCTTCGGCCACGACCATCAGCCGTTCGGTACCGCTGGCTTCGTCTTTCAAGCCAAAGGCTACAATGCAACCTTTGCGGATGCCTTCAACCCGCGCGGCAAGCTCTTCGACTTCGTGCGGATAGAGATTGCGACCGCCCTTGATGATGATGTCTTTCACGCGGCCGGTAACGTAGATTTCTCCGTCGGCGCGATAGGCGCGGTCGCCGGAATTTACCCAGGCGTATTCGTTTTCTCGCATGGCAGGGCCTTGGGGAAGCAGCTTTGCGGTAGCGGCGGGGTTACGAAAAAATCCTTCGGTGGCGGAGGGCCCGCGGAACCACAAAAACCCTTCGGTGCGATCCGCGACTTCTTTGCCAGCATCGTCGACGATGCAAACCTCGATGCGGTTCACGGCGTTGCCGGCGGAGACAAACGAAATGGCATTGGCGTTGCCGGGCGCGACCGGGACAGCTTGGCCGTGAGTCGTGAATGTCTCACGATCAATGCGATCGATCAGCGGAACGCGGTTGAGCGGCGGAAAGGTGACGCACAGCGAAGCCTCGGCTAAGCCGTAGACCGGAGCCATTGAGGCGCTCTGAAAGCCATAGGGCGCGAAACGCTTGGCGAAACGCTCGAGAGTGTCAGGATTTACCGGTTCCGCGCCGTTAAGCGCGATGCGCCAGGAGCTGAGATTGACTCCCGCGATGTCCTTGTCCGCAATTTTCCTAACGCAGAGCTCGTAAGCAAAATTGGGCGCCGCCGCGATAGTGCCGCGGTGCTTGTGAAAAGCCTGCAGCCAGCGCTCGGGACGCGTGAGGAATGCGAGCGGGCTCATTACCACCAGCGGCGTGCCGAAATGCAACAGCGCGAGCCAAGCGCCGATCAATCCCATGTCGTGATACAGAGGCAGCCAGCTGATGCCTACGTCGTTGGGGCCGAGCTGCATGGCTTCGCCGATGGAGCGCATGTTTGCGAGTAAATTGGCGTGCGTGAGCATCACGCCTTTGGGATCGCCCGTCGAACCCGAAGTGTATTGCAGCAGCGCAAGATCCGTGGATTTGCGATTGCGGCCGCCGGAAAGGTGCAACGGCAGCGCGCCGGGAATAATTTCGGCGGGCTTGTCGGCGTTGGCGATGAGCTGTTCGGCGTCGACAACCGCGGTGAGCGAGCGAACGCGCGGCTTCAAAAGCTTGGCGACTGCTTCGGCGCGATGAAAGGTGAGCAGAACGCACACTTCCGCGTTGTTGAGGATGGCGGATTGGCGCGCGGCATATTCTTCAATGCGATCAGCGCGGAAGGGTGGGTAGATCGGCACGGGTACTGCCCCAGCGAGCAAAATGCCAGCGTAAGAAACGAAGAAGGCGCGTCCGCTGGGCAGCATGAGGGCAACGCGCGCGCCTGCGGCCACGCCGCGCCGTGCGAGCTCCGCCGCACAGCGCAGGCCTGCGGCGTAAAGTTCGCCGAAGGTTAGCGTGACTTCGCGCTCGCCGCCATCTTCGGAGTCTTCGGTGATGAGCAGATGCGTGCGTTCAGAGTCATGCGTGGCGCGATAACGTAGAAGCTCGAGCAGCGTTTGCGTTTCGTATGCGCCGGCGGCGACTGCTTCGCGATGCAATTTATTGGCCGTGACGGAAGCGCGCACGGCGGAGCTTCCGGAATCGTCCGGTGATTCGAGCTCGCCTGCGCCGAGAATGGCGAGCGCTAGATCATCAGGGGTGTTGGCTTCCGCTACAACGCGGTCGGCGAGGCGCACGCCAAATGCCGTCTCGATGCGCGCGAGCAACTCCACGCGTTCGAGGCTGCCCATGCCGAGGTCGGCATCCAGCTGCGAATGCTCGTCAAGCCGCGGAATCGCGCCGGCGCTGCCCAATTCAACCAGCAGCTCGCGCAACACTTCGAGCACGCGCTGGCGCACGGCGGTGCGGTCGAGTTGGGTAGTCGGTGTGGCCACAGTCAGCAGGAGGGGACGGTTCGACTATCGCACGATGAGCCTACCATGCGCCTCTGCCGCTTGTCATGATGCATGCCAACACGCGTCTCCCTCAGCGGCTGGCACAATTTATTTGGCCGACTGCGCAATGGCGTAGCCTTTTGGCAGCAATGCGGTGCTGAGGTCCACGCCGGAGAGATCCGCACCGGTAAGATCCGTTTCGCGCAGGATCGCGATGCCCAGGTCCGCGCCGGTGAAGCGTGCGCCGTAAACATTAGCCTGGCGCAGATTTATATTGCGCAACTGCGCGCGCGCGAAATTTACGTTGGAAAGATCGCAACGGAAAAATTCGACGCCGCTGGCCTGCGCTTCGGACAAATTGGCGCCGGGAAGAATCGCTTCCGTCATATCGGTATTGCGCAGTTCGGCTTTGTGAAGATTGGCTCCCGACAAATCCGCCGAGGCGAGTTTGGCCTTGCGAAGATTGGCACCTTGTAGATTGGTATTGCGCAAGATCGCGCCGCTCAGGTTGACGGCTTCCAGATCTGCGGCGGAGAGATCCGCGCCGGTCAAATCCGCGCGCACGCCGCCATCCTTGCCGCGGAAGAAGAGGTCGTGGGCCGCAAGAATCTCGCTAAGCGGCTTACCGTTGTGCTTGATGTTCTTTGCTTTTCTCATGATTGTAATACCAGTTGAATATTGTTTTTCCCTTTCACGCTGCCGCCGGGTACGTCCAAAAAAGAAACCCACGCACGCGTACTTACCAGTTTACTCAAAGTGGCCGCGTGCGCCTAGAATAAGGCTAGACACGCGCCGTGCTCGGGGCGATTTGGAACACCGGCGAAACGATGAGTAGATTAGCCATCCGCGCATATGCCTATCGGCTTGCGGCCCTACTGGCCGTTGCCGCGGCCGTGATGCTCCTGGCATCGCTGTGCCGAGCGCAGGGGCAGCACGAAGATGAAATCGTGGCGAATCTGGCCGGCGGGCGCGTAATCATTCATGTCTCGCAAGAACTGATTTCCTTTGCGGTGATCGACAAGCCGATTGAAGCGAACTCCCATCCGCCGCGCGTTCTGAGCGTGGACTCGACGCACGTGGGCGTTTTGTTTGGCGCGGCGGAATGGCAACTTGCCGCCGACCCCAGACCCACGCGGCTAGATAAGAACTTCCAGCGCATTACAAAACAGGATCCGCGCTATCACTCGTATCCGGACGAAACCGAGCCGGACCTTGAAAGCATTGGCGTGGGTTTTCTCGAGAAGCTACGGCCACTCGTGGGGCAGCTGCACACCAAGCTGACATTCGCCCCAGAAGAGCCCATCTTTGAAGTGGTGCTGATCGGCTATGCCCCAGACTATGGCCCGGAAGTCTGGCAACTCGACTATCGCATCGAGCAGGAAGAAGTCGGCGCGCGCGGAAATGACTATTGGCAGACGCGTGTGCTACGCCCGCGCTTCACGCAACTGTATCCGCCGGAAGGGAAAAAATCGCCGCGCATGCTGGTCGACGTACACTATCCCGAAGATCCGGACGCGTCCTCGGTAAACGCGATCATTCTGCGAAACGATGCGCGAATCGGCAGCCTGCGCAGCGCGAATCCGCGATTTGCGAAGGTGCTCGAAGAAATCGGCAAAGGCCAGGCACAAAAAGCGGAGGATGCGGACGCAACGAATTTACTGCGCGCGCTCGTGCCGATCGTGGCTGGTGATGCGCATTTTGTGTTGGGCACGATTGGCGAATCCGAAGGTTTTGTATGGATCGTTGCGCCGGAGGAGCCGATTGAGACGGCCGTACCGGACAAAAATCAGCCGCCGGAAGCGCCGTCGTTGCGGCGGAAACCGAAGCCGCAATGAAATAGGCGCGATACGAATGAAGGGAACGCCCTCCCTGCGGCCGCATGGTTAACTAATAGTGTATCTAATTACTATTGTACTATAAAATAACCTGGCCTTTATGCGACGTGGCGCCAGCCATTGAAGCGGCGAACGATGGCGCAGCGTGAGCGCCAATGTCCTTGCGATAGTGCATGCCGTCAAAGTGAATCTTTGCAGCGGCTCGATAGACAGAATCGAGCGCCGCGGATAAATTGCGACCCTTGGAGGTGACCCCAAGCACGCGCCCACCGCTCGTGACGATTTCGTCGTCGCCGCTCGTTGAAGGGTGAAGCGCCGTTCCCGCGTGCAGCACCTGCACATCAGCAATCTGATTCGCCGCTAGCAGTCCGTCGACGCGCTTGCCGGTTGCAAACTTTCCGGGATACCCGCCGGAAACCAGCACCAGGCACGCGCTAGCCCCGGGATACCACTGCAGCTTCTCTGGGACGAGGCGGCCGCCGGCTGCATCCGCCATAACTTCTGCCAGGTCGAAATTCATGCGGGCCGCAATGGCTTGCGCCTCGGGATCGCCCAGGCGGCAATTAAACTCGAGGATCTTTGGGCCTGCGGCGGTAAGCATTAAGCCGATGTAGAGAAATCCTTGATAGGGGATGCCGTCTGCGGCCAAGCCGCGCATGGTTGGCTCGACGATAGAGGCGAGAATCGATTCGCGCAACGCTGGCGGGAGCAAATCATCCGTGGAATAGGCGCCCATACCGCCCGTGTTCGGTCCGAGGTTGCCGTCATAGGCGCGCTTGTGATCCCGCGTGGGCACAAGCGGAGCGTAGCGCGTGCCATCCGTAAGCAGGATGAACGAGAGCTCCTCGCCCTGCAGAGTTTCTTCTAAGAGAATGCGTTTTCCGCCCGTTCCGAGTTCGTCCTTTTCCATGGCGCGCTCGATAAAATCGCGCGCTTCGTGCTTATCGCGCGCCAGAATCACGCCCTTGCCTGCGCAGAGGCCATCTGCTTTGATTACCAGCGGCCATTGAACCCTGTCGAGCGCGGCGTAGGCTTCCCTGGCGTAATCATACGTTCCGTAGCGTAGCGCGGTAGGCAGCTTGTGACGCTCCATGAACTCTTTGGAAAAGATTTTGCTGCCTTCTAGCTGCGCGGCCTGCGCCGAGGGCGCGACAATCGGCCAGTGTCGCGAGCGAAATGCATCGCCGATGCCGTTTACGAGGGCCAGTTCCGGTCCCACGACGGTCAGATCCGGCCGCAGTCTTTCGGCAAGGGCTACCAAAGCGGCGACGTCGCCTGCGTCGATTGCGACGCATTCGGCTTCGCCCGCAATTCCGCCATTCCCCGGCGCGCACCAAATCTTCTCCACGCGTGAGTTCTGGCTCAACTGCCAGACCAGCGCATGCTCTCGTCCCCCGCCCCCGACGACCAAGACCTTCATTCGCGATCCCCCGCTCAAAAAGCAATTCGAACGATAGATGCCGCTCATCGGTCGTGTCAACTCGCGTTAGCCCCGGCTCGAGCTCGATGAGCTTCGAGCACGCGACTGGGATGAGGCCCGACTCTTGGCGGCAGCAAAATCCTGAGTAATGCGCGAGTCGGCCATGTGAGATAGACACGTTGACCAGTGCGTCATCGACTGTTCCCTTGGCCAGTTATATCCACGCCTTTCTCCGCGCTACCCTTCCTGCAGCCATCTCTCTCAAGTTGTCTCGTCGAAGGGGGTCTTGGATGCTGATCCCGCTGCGTCATGAAAACATGGAAGGCCGCCGCTGGCCGGTGATCACGTTTGCGTTGATCGCGCTGAATGTACTGATCTTTTTCGGGACGCACTGGAAAATTGAAGAACAAGAACCTCAACGAGTGAAGGTCCGAACCCACGTCATTCTCCTCTCCGCCATGCACCCGGAATTGAAGATGCCGGAAGATGTTGCGAAGTTCATCGACGAGGTAAAGAGCAAAGCCTCGACATCCGTTTGGAATCAGGTAGCTTCGAACAGCCACAAATCCTCAGATGCCTGGGCTGCACATATTCGAGCCATTGAAGAGGACCCAGAGCAGCTGCAGACTGAAATGGATACGCTTGCTCAGAGCTTCGAGGAAATCCGGAGAACCTCAATCCTCGACAACTATGCGTTTGTGCCGGCTCATCCTACCGCAGCTTCCTACCTAACCTGTATGTTTCTCCATGCCGGTTGGCTCCATCTCATCGGCAATATGTGGTTCCTCTGGCTGGCTGGATTCATTCTTGAGGACCGCTGGGGTCGGGTGATCTATCCGATTTTTTATCTAGTCTCGGGCATCGCCGCAACGCTCTTTCATGCCATGTTCTTTCCTTCAAGCCTTGCTCCGATGCTGGGAGCTTCGGGCGCCATAGCCGCGCTTATGGGTGCGTTCCTGGTGTGCTTTCCAAATCTGAAGATCGAGATGCTTTGGTTTGCGCTGGTCGTGCGGAGGCGTTTTAAGGTAGAGGCTTACTGGCTCCTTCCGATCTGGCTGTCCCTGGAGATTTTCGGCGGCACGTTTTCCGGAGCGGGTGATGGTGTCGCGCATTGGGCTCACGTCGGAGGATTCATTTTTGGTGCGCTGACCGCGTTGGCGATTTCGCGCAGCGGTTGGGAGCAGAAGGCGAATGCGGTGATCGAGGAAAAGATCGGCTGGAGTGCGGATCCGGCAGTGACGCAAGCCAGCGAAATGCTAGAGAGCGGACGCTTTGACGAGGGCATCGCTGTCTTGCAGAAATATCTGGCGACAAAACCCGACGCGATTGACGCCTACGCCGTGCTGCGGCAGCTCTACTGGCGCAAGAATGACCTTCCCGCGCACCTTGACGCCACGGCCAAGCTTTGCCAATTGAATTTGAAAGCTCAAGACGTGGAAGCAGCCTGGCAGGATTTCGAAGAATATACCAACGTCGGCGGGGATAGCCTGCCAGCAGCGACCTGGCTCGAGCTTTGCCGTATTGCCGAGGGGCGGCAGAACTACGCTCGTGCCGCCGAGGAATACCAAGCGCTGGCTAAAGCGCATCCGGCCGAGCGCCAGTCGATCCTGGCATTACTCGCCGCTGGACGCCTCAGCTTGAAGCAGCTCGGGCGTCCTGCAGACGCGCTGCGGTGTTACCAGGCAGCCGCAGCGTCCAAAGTGCCGCACCTTCCGAACTAGCTGCCGGAGTAACGATCGCCTCCGTACAGTCGTAGATGTAGGCTGTTTATGGAACAGCGAGAGAAGGATTAAACGGCGAGCGCGCTAGGCGTTGCTGGCCGCACGAATCGGAATCGTAACAGGCGACGACGCTGAGTCCGAAGAGCCAAGCATATGGCAGCGGCCGTCGAAAATCCCACCCGGGTCAATCACCATGCAGGGCGAGTGAACTTCTCCCGTGACTACGCCCTGCGCTTGAATTTCCACCCGGCCCTTGGCGAAGATCACACCGTCGAAGCGTCCGGCAATCACCACATGATTTCCTTCGATTTGGCCTTCGACCTTCGCGCCTTCACCGAGAATCACGGTTTGCTCTGAAATGATGTTGCCCTTCACATTTCCGTCGATGCGGAAGGTGCCCTTGACCTGCAGCGTTCCTTCCATCGTAACGCCCTGATCGATGAATCCTGTCCACTCGTCGTTGGCACCGTTCTTTGAACCGCCAGGCCATCGCCACGCCATAAACCGTCCCCCCGGGATTACTCTCTTACTTTAGCGGCGTGTTTCGCGAAGTCAACGAAGCAAAAGGTACCCGTTGTTCAATGATTACAATTTGGATGGGTGTGGCGAGATTGAAAGTTTTATCGACCGTCGAGGTTTGGGCAGATCAAATCATGCCGCAGCGGAAACTCCGCGCGACTATTTCATGAGGCGGTCGTAAATGCCCATGAGTTGCGCGTCATCGTAATACTCGAGCACCAATTGCCCGGGCCGGAGCTTGGTTTTTTGTCGCAGCAGGACTTTGGTCCCCAGTTGGCGCTGCAGGTCTTCGAGTGCGGCGCGAATGTTTGCATCAGCGTGAATCTCCGTGGCTCCGATGGTGCCGCCGCGTGAGCGCCGCGAAGCCAAGCGCTCAATCTGGCGCACCGTGAGGCCGCCACGAGCTGCTCTTTGCGCGTAGCGCATACGCAATTGCGAGTCCGGCACCGCGAGCAAGGCGCGGCCATGACCGGCGCTTAGTTTACCCTCTTCAATCCAATCCTGAATGGTGGGCTCGAGTTTCAGCAGTCGAATGGAATTGGCCACGGTGGTGCGATCTTTGCCGGTTCGCTCGGCTACCGTCTCCTGGGTCAGCTGAAATTCATCCATGAGCCTCTCGAAGGCCCGCGCAGCCTCGATCGCATTCAGATCTTCGCGCTGGATGTTTTCGACCAGCGTCATTTCCAGAGCCAGCGCGTCCGGCACATTGCGAACGATTGCGGATACTTTGGTTAGTCCGGCTCGTTGCGCGGCGCGCCACCGGCGTTCACCAGCAATTAGCTGAAAGCGCTTGCCAAGCGGCCGAACGACCAGAGGTTGAATAATGCCGCTCGATTGAATCGAGCGTGCGAGCTCATCAAGCGCCTCCTCGCGGAAGCGTGTCCGCGGCTGGTAGGGACTCGGATCAATCAGGTCGATATCGAGTTGGTGTGGGCCGGCAGACGACCAATCAGGCGCTGGTGCGGCCGCTGCAGCACCAGTTGAAACCGGCTGCGGATGTGAAGCGGTTGGCTCCGCGGTAGTCTGCGGCTCAGGCTCCCGAATGAGCGCTCCGAGCCCCCGCCCCAGCGCGTTTCTCAGCATTAGCGATTACCTCCTGGGCCAGCTGTGTATAACCCTCAGCGCCCCTGCTATGAATGTCATAGAAAATAATAGGCTTACCAAAACTTGGAGCCTCCGCGAGCCGTACGTTGCGCGGGATGACGCTCTGAAATACTTGCGTACCAAAGAAGCTGCGAAGGTCGGTGGCGACCTGGCGGGAGAGCGAGGTGCGCTCATCATACATCGTTAGCAAGATACCTTCGATTTCGAGCGTAGGATTTAGTGTGCGCCGAATGCGCATGAGCGTATCCAGCAGCTCGGAAACCCCCTCAAGCGCCAGATATTCGCATTGTATGGGCACGAGGACTGCGCTTGCAGATACCAATGCGTTCAAGGTAAGCAGATCGAGGGCGGGCGGGCAATCCAAGACGATGAATTTGTATTTTTCTTGGAACGTTTTCAGCGCAGTTTGCAGCTTATATTCGCGATTTTCTGAAGTTACCAGCTCCACCGCCGCACCGGCGAGGTTTTTGTCGGCGGGGACGACATCGAGGCCCTCAACTTGAGACTTTTGCACAAGTTTGTCAAGAGTTTCGCCCATAATTAGAGCGTGATAGAGGGTTCGACGCGAAGGGTCTTTAGCGAACCCGATAGCGGATGTGGCGTTGGCCTGAGAATCGCAGTCCACGAGGAGTGTAGGTTGTTCAGCGGCAGCGAGGCAAGCTGCTAAGTTGACGGCGGTGGTGGTCTTTCCTACTCCACCTTTTTGATTTGCAACCGCAATAATACGAGCCAATCCACTCTCCAGACAGAGCGCAAGTTAGCAAAGGCAGCGCCCGGATGCAAGATGTTTCACGTGGAACACCGCGAACCTGTGGATATTATCAGAAATGTTCCACGTGGAACGTTTCGAGGCGCATTCGATAGGATGGACTTGCACGATGGCTTCCATCCAACCGAAACATGGGGACCGAATAGTTCCACGTGGAACCATCCGATGTAACTTAAATCCCTGCGGAAGCCGGTCCTCGCCTGGCGCGCGTGTTCCACGTGGAACGTCCCGCGCGTTTGTTTTTCGATTTTGTGCCAGCGAGCAAGCGCAGTTTTTGTTTCACGTGGAACAATCGGGACAACGCGTGCAGTCGAAATGAGAGTGACATCTGTTTTCACAAGGGAACAGATGAAAACCGCGCGGTCTAAAAAAGAGAGGGAGGATAAGTCTTGTGGCTCAACCGTCGAGCAAGAAACGCCCACGCAGGATTTGATAGCAAAATCGTCGATAACTCTTTCTTTTTTAAGTCGTTACGCCGACATTGCTTGGCACTTTTTTGGTACCGACAAGCAGCAGTCGCCTCAGCGACTGTGGCACCGCAATCGGCTCTCGCCACTCCCACCCCACGATCTTCTTGACCTCTTCGAGGTCTCGCCCGCCGATCCATAGAATCACCGTCTTGGCGTCAATGCCTGGCGAGCCAGCCCACTCTAGAAACGGGGCGAACTCGCCGAGCGCCCGCGAGCAGGCGTAGTCCAGCGGCGCCACGTCTTCTCCCACGTCTTCGAACCGGTTTACCAGCACGCGGAGATTCGTAAGTTCAAGATCACGCGAGACTTCCGCTAAAAAAGTGGCCTTCTTGATATTCGACTCAATCAGAAAAACGTGCAGATCGGGGCGCAGAATCTTGATGGGCAGACCCGGAAAGCCGCCGCCTGAACCCACGTCGGCGAGCCGACCGGTCTCGACCGGTACAGCTACGGTCGCATACATACTCTCGCAGAAATGACGATAAAGTATCTCTCGCGGATCGCGAATGGCGGTGAGATTTATTTTGTCGTTCCACTTCAGCAAAACGGCTATATATTGTTGAATTTGCTGGACTTGCCTGTAGCTTGCGGTCAGCTTGAATTCGGCGAGCGCGGACAGAATTGCCTCGTCGGTTAACGGCGTGGGGCCGGGTGTTGGCATAAAGGTAAACTGCCTAGTCCTAAAAGCGGATTCGTAAGTGCCATCGAGCAAGGGGGAGTCTACCAGATACACGCGTCGGTTGTCGCGAACTGCAAATGGGCAGTCCGCAGACCTCGCCGCAGAACGAGTTTCAAAGGATCGGGTTAAATATCACGGGAATTCGAGCGGGCACATCTATAGAGTCGCGTAGGATTGGACGGCATCGTAATCTATAGATAGAAAGGTGGCCATGGATCAGCTACACGGAACCGGCCACCGCAGGTCCGCCGCCCTGGAGGGATGCCCGTGAGCACTGCCGTAAAACTAACCTCAATGGCCAAAGCCGCCGGATGCGCGGCCAAACTCAACCCAGCAACGCTCGACAGCGTTTTGCGAAGGCTCCCTCGGCAGAGCGATCCGGCGGTTCTTGTGGGCTTCGACACAAATGACGACGCTGGCGTGTACCGCATTGACGAGCGGCTTGGCCTGGTGCAGACGGTCGATTTCTTTACACCCATCGTCGACGAGCCGCACCGTTTTGGCGAGATCGCCGCGGCAAACGCTCTCAGTGACGTGTACGCTATGGGAGGACGCCCGATCTCGTCTCTGTCTCTTGTGGGCTTTCCCGAAAAGGGCGACCCCGCCATTCTAGAAGCGATCATTCGCGGCGGTCTGGCGAAAATGACCGAGGCCCATTGCAGCGTCATCGGCGGTCATTCTATTCGCAGCGAAGACATGCTCTTCGGCTATGCAGTCACCGGGGTCATTGACCCGCAGCGCATTTGGAGAAACGTCGGTGCACGCGCCGGAGACGCCCTGCTCTTCACCAAGCCGCTCGGCACTGGTGTGATCACCACGGCGCTGAAGAAGGACGCCGCGACGCCCGAGTCGCTCCATGCCGCAATCGCCACGATGAGCACTCTGAATCGGGAAGCCGCAAACGCCTTAAGAGAAGTGGAGGATCTGGCGGACCAGCCGCAACCGATTCACGCCGTAACGGATGTCACCGGTTTCAGCTTGCTTGGACACGCCAGAGAAATGGCGCTCGGCACCCCAGCGCACGGCGAGCGTGCG
>JBEKVU010000068.1:0-12971 GCA_049513775.1 Candidatus Acidiferrum sp. | reverse complement strand
TGACCCTTGCGCACAATGACCCCAACACGCCCGGCCTTGTCGACGTCTTTACCTTCACCCTCGCTCTTACCTCCACTTCCGGTGGCGTAATGATCGAAACGGACGGCAGTTCCACGATGAGCGGAAATTTTCAACTGCAAAACATCACCTCGAGTTTTGCACCGTCCTATGCCTTTGATACTTCCGGTGCCGATCTCAACGTAGGTGCTCCGGAATCCATCGTCGGGGAGTTCACCACCAACGGCACCACGGGCATCACGGGTGGAGTGCTCGACGACAACGATGGCGGCGCAGTCTCCAACCAACAGGTAATTTCGCCGAGTTCCATCATTCCCGATCCCACCTTCTTTAATCCATTTGGACGCGGACAATTCCAGATCAATTCCAACATTAACGGGCAACTCTTCGATCTCACCTTCGAGTTCTACGTTATTGACGGCAGCCACTTCGTCTTCGTCGAGACCGATACCGCCAAATCCACCGAAGGGATCGCCACGGCACAATCTAACGTGCCCACGAACGTCAGCCAGTTCCCGGGAAGCTTTGTGCTCGCGGTGAGCGGCGCCGCTAACACCGGTCCGATCACGCGCGTCGGTCGTTACACTACGGACGGCAGTGGCAATGTATCCGCTGTCGCGCTAGACCAGCACATTAACAGTAATAGCCCCACGGTCTTTCCGGCGAGCAATAGCTCGGTCTCTGCTTTCACCTATTCGATTGATCCGACCGGCGATGGTCGCGGCACGCTCACTCTCACCGATCAAAAGTCCGGCGATCAGTTTATCTACGTTTTCTATCTCGCGAGTTCGTCGCAGGGCTTCATTCAAGATGAGAGCAACAACGTCGTTGCCGATGGCTCGCTTAACGCGCAAACCGCCAGCGGCATCTCCACCTCGAGCCTCGCTGGAAATTACGCCTTCAACTGGAGCGGTTCTAACTTCAGCGGCGGGCAGGGCAATGAAGAAGACTTTGCCGGTGTCTTCACCTATCCAAGTGGCGGCGGAATGCTTACCAACGGCGACTTGGATTTGGCCGAACTCGGTGCCGGTAGGATCTTCGAAAATGTCGTCTTTAGCGGGTCATTGACCCCCATGGGTAACGGCACGGGCGGCGGTACGGCAGGCAACACCCTGCAAATTGTCTCGCAAGAGCCGTTTTCCGCCACCATCAACTTCCGCGCCTACGCGATCAGTAACACCAGCTTCATCATCGTGAGCGTAGACTCCAACCGCACGGTAATCGGCCCCTTGACGCTGCAGCAATAGACCGTCAGCGGATTGCCGACCGGGGTGCCGCGAAGTACTCGCGGCGCCCCGTATCTCTCTAGCGCCGTCCTTTGGGGCGTCATCTTTCCGTAGGCAGCACTCGAACAAATTCCAGCAAGTCGCCCGGACCGATATTCCCGGTTCACGTTTTCTAAACCGCCCTTCGCTCCGCCTCCTTCAACAATCTCTCCACGCGCTCGACATCCGCCGGAACGTCCACGCTAACCGCGTCATGCTCCACTTCCGCCACGCGGATCTTCCAGCCATTTTCCATCCATCGCAGTTGTTCGAGTTGTTCGATTCTTTCCAATTCCCCCTGCGGCAGCGTCGGATACTCCAACAAAACCTCCCGTTGAAACACATACAGCCCCAGATGCTTTAAATGCCGCACCCGTACTTTCCCCGCGGCATCCCGCACCCAAGGAATCGGCGCGCGTGAAAAATACAGCGCATTATCGTCAAAATCCAAAACTGTCTTCACCACGTTCGGATCCATGATGTCCGAAGCATTTTTGATAAGCGTCGCCACCGTAGCGATCGGTGCCGCTGGCTCCTCGAGCAGCGCTCGCACGGCTGTATCCAGCGCCGCTGGATCGAGCAACGGTTCATCTCCCTGCACATTCACAAACACATCCCCACTCACGTGCGCAGCCACCTCGGCCACGCGCTCCGTCCCCGTGCGATGGTCGGCCCTCGTCATGCGCGCCTCGCCGCCAAATGCCTCCACCGCCTTCACGATGCGTTCCTCGTCCGTCGCCACAATCACTCGGTGCGCACTTTTTGCTAGTCGCGCCCGCTCGTAAACCCTCTGAATCATCGACTTACCGCCGAGCAGCACCAACGGTTTCCCCGGCAGTCGGGTCGAGGCATACCGTGCCGGAATTACGACCACGACTTCCTTCTTTAGCTCCCCATCCATCGCTCTTGAACGCTCCTGACTTCTCGCCAGCCCCGCGAAACTTTTTCCCGCAAAATCGCTCTAACCTACCATTCGTGCCGGACAGACCCCGCCGATGCTACCATGCCTCGCGACCGCTTTAGACCACCGACAAGGCGGTGCCAGGGCGGTACCGGGTACGTTACATATCCTTTACCTCGCGCACCCCGAATTCGACTTGTCTTCGGTAACGCGAGTGGTAGAATCCGCTCTAGTCTTACCCGCGCGGCCGTTCCCCGCAGTCGGGAACGTAGGGGGAGCCGTGAAGTGTGACCTCATCGTTTCTGCCGGGATCTATTTCCGGTCGTTTGGCTTTCGAAATCATGCAGCAACTCCTTCGCTAGCTTTACTGTGCTTCGCTTGCTTCCTTGGCGTTGCCCTGCCTCGGAGCGCTGCCGCTTCGCGGATTCAGCAACCCTCCACTGACGCTGCCACGTCACCAACAGCTTCGCCCCAAACCGTGGCCCCCAACGCAGCTCACGACTCGCCCGCAGCCGCGACGACCACTGCCAGCACTATCAAAGAAGCCCGCAAGCCTTCCGAAGACGTCCGCAAAGATACGCCCGGCGTAGTGGTCAATCCTCACAAAGGCGTCAAGATGGATGTCGATCTCGCCCTCATCAACGCCACCGTGACCGATCCCTATAATCGACTGGTCACCGGCCTCGATCCCGATAATTTCCGCATCTTCGAAGACAACATTGAACAAGAAGTCGTCACCTTCTCCTCCGAGGACGTGCCCATCTCCATCGGCGTAATCTTCGATTACAGCGGCAGCATGGCCAACAAAGCCGCCAAGGCCCGCGAAGCCGCCATCCAGTTTTTTAAAACCGCCAATCCCGCCGACGAATTTTTCCTCGTTAGCTTCAACGAGCGCGCCGAACTCACGAGCTCCTTTACCAATAGCGTCGAAGACCTGCAAAGCCGCATGCTTTTAACCAATCCCAAAGGCCGCACCGCGCTCCTCGACGCCATCTATCTCGGCCTCAGCGAGATGCGTAGTGCACACAACGCAAAGCGGGCCTTGCTCATCCTCTCCGACGGGGGCGATAATCATAGTCGGTACACCGAAAGCGATATCAAGCGCCTGGTGAAAGAAGCCGACACTCAGCTCTATGCCATCGGCATTTTCGATCCCGCAGGCTATCGCAATCGCACGCTGGAAGAAGGCAACGGCCCGTCCTTACTCAGCGAAGTCACGGAACTGACCGGCGGCCGCGTGTTCCCGGTGGAAAAACTGGAAGACTTGCCGGATATCGCTTCCAAGATCGGCATGGAGCTGCGCAATCAATATGTCCTGGGATATCATCCGAGCAACAAGGCTCACGATGCGCGCTGGCGCAAAGTTAAGGTCAAGCTTCGTCCGCCGCGCGGCCTTCCCCCCCTCACCGTCTACAACAAAACCGGCTACTACGCCCCCAGCCACTAGGGTGGTTTCTCGCGCTTTTGCGGTTCGCTCCGCCTTTCTAGCGCGGGTCTTCAGATCGGCATCTTTCTTTTGTAGCGGCCGGCTGCTGAGGCAGGTGCTTTTTGCGACACTAGCGAGCTGCGTTGTGTTCGCTGCCGGTGCCTCAGCCCAAAACCCTTTCCCCACCGCCCCGCCGCCGCCACCCGGCCAAACCTCGCCCGGCGCTCCAATCTCCGTCAGCGTTAACCTAGTCGTGCTCCACACCACGGTCCTCGACGATCGCGGCCGCTTCGCCGAAGGCCTAAAACAGGAAAATTTCCGCGTCTTTGAAGACAAAGCCGAACAAAAACTCTCTGTCTTCAAGCGCGAAGACATCCCCGTCAGCATGGGTCTAGTCATCGATAACAGCGGCAGCATGCGCGAAAAGCGTCCCCGCGTGAACGAAGCGGCCCTCACCCTCGTGCAAGCCAGCAATCCCGAAGACGAAGCCTTCGTCGTAAATTTCAACGACGATTTCTACCTCGACCTCGACAAGGATTTCAGCAACAGCATCCCCGAACTGAAAGAAGCCCTCGAGCGCATCGATTCCCGCGGCAGCACCGCGCTCTACGACGCCATCATCGGCTCTCTCGATCACCTGAAGAAAGCCAGCAAAGATAAAAGGGTTTTGTTAATCGTCACCGACGGCGAGGACAACACGAGCCGCAACTCCCTTGAAAAAACCATCCGCGAAATTCAGCGCACCAACACCGTGATCTACACCATCGGCCTGCTCGGCGACGAAACCAAAAAGGGCAAAAGCAAAGCCAAAAAAGCCCTGCAACAAATCGCCCAAGCCTCTGGCGGCCTAGCCTTTTTCCCGGAAAACGTCGAAGATGTCCACAACATCTGCGAACAAGTTGCCCACGACATTCGCAACCAATACACCCTCGGCTACTACCCCACCAACGAACGCAACGATGGCAGCTACCGCACCGTGCAGGTCGAAGTCATTCCCCCGCGCGGCCGCGGCAAACTGGTGGCCCGCACCCGCAACGGCTACTATTCTCCAGGCGGCGCCCCCCAATCCACTTCCGGCAACTAGCCTTTTTAATTCATTTTCTTTGACTTTGTAGTGGCGCAGCGTGCTGCGCGCTTTGGCTGACCCGGGCGTAAGCCATGTAGCGGCCGCCTTCTCCAGATGGGCGCCTTTGCGGCGTAAGCGGGGCCCCGGATATTGAGTGGAGGTAAAACAGAAATTGAGCGCCAAAATCCTTTTCTTTTGCGTTCTTGTTTCGTACGCGGGATTTGTGCGTGCAGGCAGTCACGCGTCGAGTCCAGAATGCGCAATAACCGCAAAGGGTTTTAATGACGCTGGTGCGCCAACCTTCGACAAGTATCCCACTCAGAAAGCAATATCGCATCGTCCCACGACAAGCGAGGTCAGAAGGGCCAAACTACGCTGGCCATTGCCGGGTGGCGACGTGGGGATGCGGGTCGTCGTGCGCGAGGTTCGCCCTAATAGACCTAAGGACTGGGGGAACTCCGATGATTTTTTCCAGGCACGAACAGGGATAGCTGGGGCCTTCGATTTAGGATCGACAGCTCTTTGCTCGTAGTTGTCGGTGTTCCTGACGAAGACGATTCGAGAATCGGCGGGTATGACTTTGTGCTCGAAGGCAAAAACAGGTGCCTGATACGCACCCGCAGAAGGATTGTTTAACGCCTTAATCCCGCGTTCTGCTGCCGCCCTCACCGCGCCAACCCATCCAAAACCTTCCTCGCCCTTACAAACTCCGCAAACCGCTTCTCCTCCGCCCGAAACTCCGGCGAATGCGACAGCAGCGTGCACCCAGACCGTCGCGTCGGATGCTTCACATGCAGCATCTCGTGATACAACACATACTCCACCGCAAACTGCGGCACGTTCGGCCGGTCCATCCGCTTGTTCAGCAAAATCTGGTTCGGCCCCGGATCAAAACACCCAAACTGCCGCCGCCACCCCCGCGTACTCCACCCAATATGCGGCCGCTGCAACTCCCCGCCAAAATACTGGGCATTCAATTCATCAAACAATTTGTGCAAATCAAAATGCCGCCCCTGCGGCCCCGCGGACGCCAGCCGCACCCGCCCGCGCCGCATTCGCGTAATCCGGTCCCGCGTACGATTCGATCGCGCATATTCCAAATACGCCTCAAATAATTCCTTCCGCCCGCGTCTCCGGTACAGCCGCGACAGAATCAGCGCCGCCCCGGACTCCAGCACCGCCAGCGGCGCCCGCTGCAACAAATCCGAAAGCCGCACGATCACCAAATCATCCCGCCGCCGAATCGTCATCGAAAGGGAGGTATAAGGATAAAACTCGACGCGAAACGCCGGCGGTGGCCCGGCGCATCCTAGCCGCGTAAACGCCCGCTGAAACAGCGCGCTTCCTCCAGGCACTACCGAGCTGAATCGACCGCCCCGGTAGCGGCCGCCTTCTGAGGCAGGCGCTTTTTGCGCAGAGGCGCTGATCGCCCCGGCCTCCGACCCCTCCACGCGTTCTTTCATTCGCTGCAGGTCCCCCCTCGAACAAGCCCTAATTCCTTCTCCGCACCGGAGGCGCCGCCACTTTCTTTTTATCCTTCTCCGCCTCATTCATCGCGTCGGATGTTCCCTCAATCGCATCATCCAGATTGTCTTTATAAATCTCGATCTGTATGGCATCCGTCTGAATCTTGTGCAAGACGTCCAGAAACCCCTTGGTCTTCGAAGTCATCAAATCCAAACCGGCGCGAATGTTCTGCTGCTTCTGCATTCCCTCCTGCAGCAAATCCGCCGCATCGTCGATGCAGCCCCCGTATCCATTCATTAAGCCATTCAGCGTCTCTTCATGCCGCGCCAGCGCCGGATGCTCGAGCTCGTACTGAAATTTCTTCAAACGATCTTCCGCAAACGTCAAATACAAGCTCACTTTCTCATTGATCGTTTCCGCATCGCGGATCTTGTCCGCTTCGAGCGACGAAAGATAATCCTTCTGCGTCAGCTGCTTCGCCGGCAGTCCCCGCGCCACCAGCAGCGCCAGCGCCGCTGCGCCAATCCACTGCACCGCCATCCGCCCCAACGAATTTCTCATGGCTTCACTTCTTTCTTCGCTGGCTTGCCAGCCGTCGGACTCGGAAACAGCATCCGCAACAATTCGTCATCCATCCCGGTCAAATCCTTCTCCACTAACTCCAGTGGCGGCCGAAACTCCTCGGGAGATGTCACCAAAGCCTCGCGCACCTCGCGAATCCCCCGCCGCAAATGCATTTGCAGTTGCCGGTACCCATTGGATTGCCGTTCTGCGTCGGGATGTTCCTTTTTCAATCCGGCCAGCGCCGCGTCCACGTTGTCGCGATATTTCTCCAGCGTTAGCCCTACCGCACTATAGTCTTCGGCTTTTTCCGCCGCATGCAGTGCTTCGAACTGCGCATCCCCGAGCTTCTCGATCAGCTTGGCCTTCCGCACCGCATTTTCTTCATGGTCAAATTTCGCCTGCAACTCAGCCAGCGTTTGCGTCTTCCCGCCCGCGCCGGGCGATACCGCGCCCGCCGCAGCCGCCAAAATGCTCATCGCGCCCACCACCACCACTTTCGCAAGAAATGAGCGTACACTTCTCATCGAGTCGGCACCAAATCAAGCGCCGGAGGCGCGGCACAATTTCTATCGCGCATCCACAATCCCATAATTCCACGATTCCGCAACTCCCGCCGCGCACTCTCTACTTCCGCCCATACCCGCCAATTCCATCAAACGAGCCGCAACCCGCCTACCGTTTCCCCTCAATCATCCTCTGCAACACCTTGCTGCGCTCGGTCGCCTGCCACACCTGATCCGTATTCTTATCCGTCGTCATCGCCAAAAACGTCTGATACGCCGCGAGCGCCGGCTTCGGCTGATTTAGCTTATCGTAACAAAGCCCACGAATAAAAAACGCATACGCCCCCGGCTTCTCCCGCTTCGCAATCTCATCCATCGCCGCAAGCGCCCCGGCATAATTCCCGCTCAGATAAAATGTCGAACTCAAATCCTTCAGATACGCCAAATTCGTTCCATCCAGCGTCAACGCGATCTTCAACTCCTTCTCCGCTCCCGCAAAATCCCGTTTCTGCATCATCAGCCGGCCCACGCCGCCATGGAGTTCCGCATCTTTAGGCGCCAGGGCCTCCGCCTTCCGCAGCACGGCGATCGCATCGTCCCATTTCTTCTGCGCCACCAAAATGTCCGCGCGTTCCCGCAGTGACGCGCCGGTCGCCCCGTGCGCCGCCTCCGCCACGTCGATTTCCTTCAGCGCTTCATCGTATTTCTTCGCGCCAATCAGCAAAAACAGCAGCCGTTCGCGCGCCGCCTGATCCGCAGGCTGCACCGCCAAATATTTCTGAAACGCTTCGATCACCTCGGGGTTGTTCTGCGCGTCCAAACTTTTCGCTAGCCCCAACAAGGCCCCGGCGTCATCCGGCTTAGCCAAGAGCAGCGCGCGAAATTTCGGCTCCGCCTCCGCCGCGCGCTTTAGCGCCAAATACAATGTCCCTAAATGCTCCTGCGTCTCCGCATCTTGCGGATCGAGTTTGCTGGCCCCCTCGAGCGATTCCGCCGCGCCTGCATAATCCCCGCTCCGTTCCTGCGCCACGCCCAGCAAGAGTCTCGGCCGGCTTTCCGACGGGAGCAGTTCCACCACCTTCTTAAGCGGCGCCACCGCCGCCGCCGCATCCTTGTCCAGTAGCAAAATCCCCAAATTCAAATAAGCCGCCGACATTTTCGGATCAATCACGATCACCCGCTCATACTCGGCGCGCGCCTCATCCGCCCGCTGCAGCGCGGTGAACACATAGGCCAGTTGAAAATGGGGAAACGCGATGTCCGGCTCTTCGGCAATCACTTTTTGCAGCGGCTCAATCGCTGCCGCAAAATTCTTCTGATCAATATCCCGCTGCGCCTCATCGAGCAGTCCATTCAGCGGATTAACAATCTTCTCGGTTCGCGTCGACCCCTGCGAACTCCGCGGCGGATTCTGCAATTCGCGCGCCGCCGCCGGCGCAGCACTCCACAAAATAACGCCCAACACGATCCCCACAGCCTTTGCTGGGGCGCCGCATGCCGCGCCCCAGCTTGCCCGGACGTCCAATCTACGGCTGCGGCGGGTTTCTGCCATCCACCACTCCAGCGAATCCTAAATCTGACACACCCAGCAGGGATTTACGCCTTCACAATCACCGGCGCATCCACCTTGGTCGCCCCATTCCCCACGCGCTTCCCCCCGCCATTCCCATTCAATACCTTCGCCAAAAATCTCCCCGTATGCGACTGCCCATTCCGCGCAATCTGCTCCGGCGTCCCCGTCGCAATAATCCTCCCGCCCTGCGACCCGCCCTCCGGGCCCAAATCAATCACCCAATCCGCCGACTTCACCACATCCAGATTATGCTCGATCACCAGCAAAGATGCCCCACTCTCCAGCAACTTCCGAAACGCCGCCAGCAATTTCGCAATATCGTCAAAGTGCAAACCCGTCGTGGGCTCATCCAAAATATACAGAACTCCGTCGTTCTCCGTCCGCGCCAAATGCGCCGCTAACTTTAACCGCTGCGCTTCACCCCCGGAAAGCGTGGTTGCCGATTGCCCCAGCCGCAAATACCCCAGTCCAATCTCATTCAAAATCCGCAGCTTCGAAACCACCTTCGGCACATTCAAGAAAAATGCGAGCGCCTCGCGCACCGTCATCTCGAGAACATCATGAATATTCTTGTTGTGATACTTCACTTCGAGCACCGCGGTCTTAAATCGTGTCCCCCGGCACTCTTCGCAAATCAACTCCACGTCCGCCAAAAACTGCATCTCGACGGTCACCGTCCCGTCGCCCTGGCACGTCTCGCATCGCCCGCCCGGCACGTTAAACGAAAAATGTCCCGCGGTATAACCGCGCCTCTTTGCGTCCGGCGTCTCCGCAAACACCTCACGAATCGCATCAAACGCCTTCAAATACGTCGCTGGATTCGATCGCGGCGTCCGCCCAATCGGCGATTGGTCCACAATAATCACTTCGCGAATCGCCCCATCGCCCTCGATCCGCTCGCAAAACTCCTTCACGCTTCCGCCCATGCGTTTCGCCGCCAGCGCTTTGTACAGCACGTCGTGAATCAGCGTCGATTTGCCGGACCCGCTCACCCCGGTCACCACCGTCAGCGTCCCCAGCGGAATCATCAAATCCACATTCTGCAAATTGTGCATCGACGCGCCAAACAGCCGCAAAAACTTTCCGTTCGGTTTATGCCGCGTGTTCGGCACCGGAATCCGCAGCTCCCCATTCAAATATCGCCCGGTAATCGATTTCGGCTCCGCCAGCATCGCGTCATATCCGCCCGCGAACAGCAGTTTCCCGCCGAGCTCCCCAGCCCCCGGCCCCAAATCCACAATAAAATCCGCCGCATGAATCGCGTCCGGATCGTGTTCGACCAGCAAGACTGTATTCCCCAAATCTCGCAGCGATTTCAGAATATCGATAAGCCGCTGGGTATCCCGCGGATGCAATCCAATCGAAGGCTCGTCCAGCACATACATCGCCCCCACCAGATGCGACCCCAACGAAGTCGCCAGCTGAATCCGCTGCGACTCCCCGCCAGAGAGCGTCGAAGTCAATCGATCCAGCGTCAAATATTCCAGCCCCACTTCATCCAAAAATTGCAGCCGCGATCGAATCTCCTCCAGAATCTTGTCCGCAATCGCCCGCTGCGCCTCCGTCAGTTCGAGCGACGCAAAAAACGCCCGCGCCTCCGTCACCGTCAACTTGCAAATATCCGTAATCGTCTGTCCCGCCACGCGCACCGCACGTGCCTCCGCCCGCAGCCTCGTCCCGCCGCACTCCAAACACCGCGCATACCCGCGAAACCGGCTCAGAAACACCCGCACGTGCAACTTATATTTCTTCCGCTCCAGATAATTGAAAAATCCCTTTACCCCGTCAAAATCATTTTCCGGGTCGCCTTCGAGTACCAATCGCCGCTGTTCCGCCGTAAGCTGCCGCCACGCCACGTTCGTCGGAATCCCGCGCCCGCGCGCCCACTTCTTCATCTCTGCCAGCAACACGCGATAACGCGGCTTGGTCCAAGGCTCAATCGCCCCGTCATCCAAAGTCTTGCTCTGGTCCGGCACCACCAAATTCAAATCAAAATCAATGGTGTTCCCAAAGCCCTGGCATCGCGGGCAAGCTCCAAACGGATTGTTGAACGAAAACAGCCGCGGCTCCGGCTCCTGATACACCGTGCCATCGTTCTTGCATTCGAACCGCTCGTTGAAACTCATCCGCTCCGCCGGTCCAGCCGCGTCCGCCACAAATTCCAGAATCGCTTCGCCCGCCCCCTCGCGATAACAAATCTCAATCGAGTCCACCAGCCGTGCCCGCGACTCCGCATTCACCGCCAAGCGGTCCACCAGCACAAACGCCGGCTTGCTGAAATCCGCATCCAGCAGCGACTCCGGCGTCGAAAACTCATGCACTCGCCCATGCTGATAAATCCGGTTAAATCCGCGCTTCTGCAAATCAGTCAGCGCCAACCGCAGCGCATCCGCTGGCACCGCCTTTTGCTTTTTTGCACTCCCGGCAGTCTTTTTTCGCAGAATTCGCCGCACCGCCGCGGAAGTAGTCTCTCCAACTTTTACCGCAGTCTTGGCCTCCTCTGTGGGCGCACTCTGCGCCCCGCCAACCCGCAACTCATACATCACATAAAATCTCCGCCCCGGTGCCAGCAGCAAAATCCGCGTGGCAATCTCATCCGGACTGTCCTTCTTCACCTCCGCCCCGCACTGAATACAAAACGTCTGCCCGCACCTTGCAAACAGCAGCCGCAAATAGTCGTAAATCTCCGTCGCCGTGCCCACCGTCGACCGCGGATTCCTCGTCGAATTCTTCTGTCGTATCGCCACCGCCGGCGCGATACCACTGATTTCATCCACATCGGGCTTTTCCATGCGCTCCAAAAATTGCCGCGCATACGCCGACAGCGACTCCACATACCTGCGCTGCCCCTCCGCATAGATCGTGTCAAACGCCAGCGAAGATTTTCCCGATCCGCTCACACCGGTAACCACCGTGATCGCGTTGTGCGGAATATCGACCGTCACATTCTTCAGGTTGTGTACGCGCGCTCCGCGCACTCGCAATACATCTTGTTCCGCCACATTCGGTATGATTTTGTTGGTCGCCAAGAGGGAGTCCAGACAGCGCGCCGAAATGCACCCTGTCTAAACCTCTAATTATACGGGACGAGCAAAACGGTAGCAAACCAGGCGGCACTCACCGGGGTAGATCAAGTTGTTGCCACGACATGCTATCTTTACCGCAGGCGATCGCACGCCCATTCACCGAGCATTCTCTCGGACGACTCATGACCCACCCGCAAACTTCTTTCTTTAGTCCCTCGCGCAAAATGCTTCCTAATTTCATTGTTCTGCCGATGCTCATCCTGCTAGCCCTGGCGGCCAGCGCCGCGTGCGCCCAATCCGCCGAATCCCTCTTCTCCGTCAAATACATCTACATCGACTCCTTTGGCCAGCAAGATTCCGCCTCCAAACTCCGCGAACGCCTAATCAAGCAACTCCGCAAATCCGGCCGAGTTCAAGTCGTCGCAACCCCAGCCGAAGCCGATGCCCTAGTCAAAGGCACCGAAAGCATGTGGGTCGTCGGCTACTACTCGACCGATGCGCGCTCTCCCTCCGCCACCCGCCAACCGATCCTTCACGGCTACCTCTCGGTCGACGTCCAAGGAAAAGACCATCAGCCTCTATGCTCCTACCTGGTAACGCCGCGCAAATTCCGCACCGGTTCCCTCTCCCAGGATCTCGCCGATCAACTAGCGGCAAAGCTCCTCGCCGCGCTCACATCCGCCAAGCCGCTAGCCGCAGCATCCCCGGCCGCCACTCGCCCTCTTAAAATAAATCTCACCGGAGCCGGCGCCACATTTCCCGCCCCCCTCTATCAGAAATGGTTCGAATCTTTTCAGCAGCGCCATCCGGACGCCCATATCACCTATAACGCCGTGGGTTCTGAGGCGGGCATCCACCTAATCTCCGATGGCGAAGTGGATTTCGCCGCTTCGGACATGCCTCTCTCGAGCACCACCGTGCCCGACTCGCCCGCCTCTTTCCTGCATTTTCCAACCGTCTTGGGAGCCGTCGTCCCCATCTACAATCTGGGTGCACTAGATCGCCCGCTTAAACTCACCCCCGAGGTCCTAGCCGAAATCTATTTGGGAAAAATCACGAAGTGGAACGATCCAAAAATCCGCGCATCCAACCACGGCGCGGATCTCCCGAGCAGCGATATCGCAGTCCTCCATCGTTCCGATGGTAGCGGCACCACGTTTGT
>JBEKVU010000067.1:0-12980 GCA_049513775.1 Candidatus Acidiferrum sp. | reverse complement strand
GACGTACCTCGATATCGCGTGGGTGTTGCCGGCATTGCCGGTGCGGCTTCGGCATCGCCTGGCCACCGCGATGCGCGGCGAGCGGTTGGCGGAAATGCGACGGCCTCCGGCGAACCTGGGCTTTTTTGCGCGAGCCTTGGAGCGGCTGAACTATTTCCTGGTGTCCAGCCTGTTCAACGTTTTTCCGCTGCCGAAGCAGGCGGGATTTCTGCAGAGCTTTCACTTCGCGGGAGACCTGGTGGACCGCCGTTGGAGTATCCTGGTGTTTCCGGAAGGCGCGACGTCCGAGAATGGAAAGATGGCGGCCTTTCGCGGCGGCATCGGACTTCTGGCGCGACAACTGAATATTCCGGTGGTGCCCATGTACCTGGACGGCCTGTTTCCGCTGAAACAGGCGAATCGTATCCTGGCTCGACCAGGGCAGGTGCGCGTGACCATTGGAAAGCCCGTGACATTTTCCCCGGAACAAGATGCCGCCGACATCACGCGCATACTCGAAGAGCGCGTGCGGGAACTTCAGTCCACTTGAGACGGCGCCCTGCTGCTTAACTTGGACACGCGGCGAACCGCAAAGAAAATCACAACGAGCCCCGAGGCAATGGCCACGGAAGCCCATTCTTGCGTCAAGAGGAATTGCTTGGCAGCTGTGCCATAGCGAGCACCGAGAAAAGCTCGAGAAAAAAGAGCGCGCCGCGCCCGACGAGCGTCCACACCAGGAACGTGATAAACGGCACCTGAAACACGCCTTGGGCGATCACAAAAGGCTTAAATGGCACGGGAAATGGCGCAACCGCGGGAAGAAAGACGCTCGCCGTTGGATAATCGCGAATCAGCCTGTGAATGCGGCCGGGGGGATGGCTGTGCGTGCGGTCGTAGTAAGCCTGGCCGGCCTTGCGGGCGATCCAATAAATCCAAATACATCCCCCGAGAGAGCCCAGCGTGGCCATAGTCGCGTAGTAGGGCATGCGCAACGGGTGGCGGCTCGAAAGGTCCATGAGCAGAAGATCGGTGACGAGCGGCAGAGGCAGGAACGATGAGTCCACGAAGGCGGCGAGAAAAAAGGCCGACACCTCCGAATGCGGGCAGAGTGGCTTTGAGCCACGAAACAATCGCCTTGAACCCGGAACGGTGGCACTCATGAAGACGCGTTCTCGCTCCGCGACGAAACGAAGATCACTTGGAATTTGAAATTTGTCCGCCGGAACCGGCGTCGTGGTGCTTGAGGCGTTTACGAATATCGGGCCAAAATTCCTTGAGCATGTAGGTGGCTACGTCGAATCCGATCTGCGTGCCCGAAGTTTCAGAGACGTTGCCGAAGCCGCGATCACTGTGCGGGTGATAGGTGTAGTTGGAGATCGCTGCGGCGCTAAATGCGCCGATGAGTTCGGAGTAGTTGACTTGTTGCCCTCCGGAATCGGTGCGGGTGATAAAAACGCGGCTGATGGCATGCCCGGTACGGCGCATGAAACTTCCATGGCCAGACTGGAAATAGCGCGGGTCCTGGTGAAGGAGCGAGGGGAAGATGGCGCCGACCATGAAGTTTTCGATAGCGGTATCGCCGTAGGCAGTTCCATATCGTTTTGCGTAGCCTTGCGCACCTTGGCCGTAACTCGGATTGCTGTTGCTGGCCTGACCAATGCCTGCGACGAAGCCGACCAATAGAAACTCCGACGGATCGAATACGCCCTGCGCGACGACTTTGAACTTTTGCCCTGTGGTCAGCGGGGGGGCTTTGTCCGCCTCTTCCAGCGTGAGAAAGTTGGGAAGCGCAAAAAAGAGACGGTCCTTGGAGGTGCCGCTCTTGTTGTCGTCCGGCTTCTTGGCTTGCGTCGCATCCGGGGGCGGCGGCGCCTGTTGCGGCGGCACGCTTGGCGGGGTTGTCGTGCCCGGTAAGGGGGTCGTGCTTGGTGGAGGTGTCGAGTTTTGCTGCGGTGTTGTATTTGGCTGCGGCGTAGTGTCTCGCTGTTCAGTCGAGTTCGGTTGACGGGACGCCGCAGCATTCTGATCAGCCGGGGTCGGCGCGTATTGGCCTACTGTTTCCGGCGCCAAAACTTCCTCGGGTTGCGCCCGCGCTGAAGTGTCGAAGTTAGAACTTTGTGCAGCAGCAGCGGTTCCCGAGACTAGCAAGAAGCAGGTCAGCGCTGCGCAAAGCTGGCGCACAATGGGAAATACATTTCGCGAAAAATTCGTGAATGGTTTCAGAAACAAGCCTTTCCAAACCAAGAGCGGCATTCCACGCGGGAAGGGACACGCGATGTGAGACGCCACATTATCGGCGAGCGTTGCCCCTCACCTGGCTAGCACTACCCGTTACCTAATGTTGACATGAGAGACGCGGGTAAAGAAAGCGGGTTAGTTTGGCGGGAGCTCGGGGATGGCTTCGCCGTCTTTGCGAGGATCGGAGGCGCCGTAGTTGGTGCCGGTGGCAAAATCGCGGAGCACCGCCTGTCCGCCGCCCATGTCGCTGGAGAAGGCGCCCTTCAGTGTGATTTTGTGACCTTTGGCCGTGAGTTCGTCGCGGACCTTTCCCGAGAAGCGGTTCTCCATTTCGACGTCACAACCGGGGAAGGTTTTCTTGGTGAAGCGCGGGGCTTCCATCGCGCCTTGGATGTTCATTTTGAAGTCGGCGATATCGGAAATGAATTGCGCGTGAGCTTGCGCTTGATTCCACCCGCCCATGATGCCGAACGCCATGCGCGTGTCACCCTTTTGCGCGAAGCCGGGGATGATGGTATGGAGCGGACGCTTACGTCCGGCCAGGAGGTTGGGCGAAGCCGGATCGAGGGTAAAGAGCCCGCCGCGATTGTGGAGAACGAAACCAGTGCCTGCGGCAACGATGCCGGAACCGAATGCTGAGTAATTGCTTTGAATGAGCGAGACCATGTTGCCGTCGCGGTCGACGACGCTGAGATAAGTGGTATCCGTGCCGCCGCCGATGATGCCGGGGGCGGGATCGCAATCCGCGTGGTCGGTGTCAATGATTTTGGCGCGAGCTGCGGCCCAATCCTTGGAGAGCAGCGTCGAGACGGGAAGATTCTGCTTATGGGGATCACCGATATACTTGGCGAGGTCGGCGTAGGCCAGTTTTTTGGCTTCGATCATCGCGTGAAGAGCTTTTGTGGAGCCGAAGCCCAAGTCTTTCTGTCCTAGCGGTTGGGTTTCGAGAATGTTGAGCATTTCCAGCGCCGCGAGGCCTTGGCCGTTCGGCGGCATTTCGTAAACAGTCCAATCACGGTAGGTGGTGGATATGGGCTCAACCCACTCGGCGGCGAACTCCGTGAGGTCCTGCGCCGTCATTACGCCACCGTGGCGCTTCATGGCGTCGAGGATTTTTTGCGCGATGGCGCCTCTGTAGAAGGCGTCGCGTCCGCCAGCGGCGAGTTCGCGGAGCGATTCAGAAAGTTCGGGATTGCGGAAAATGTCGCCGGTGTGCGGAGCGTGATCCCCCGGAAGATAGAGTTTCGACGCAGCATCGTCCGCGCGTAGATGATCGGCTTCCATTCCCCACACCGCCGCGGTCAGTTCTGGGACTGGGTAGCCATCTTGCGCGGTGCGAATCGCGGCGGCTAAATCCTCGGCGAGTTTTTTGCGGCCGAAACGGTCGGCGAGCTTCTGCCAGCCATCGATGGCACCGGGCACGGTGATGGCGTTCACGCCTTGTTGGGGCATGTCTCGCAGGCCCTGTTTGTGGAGATATTCGGGTGTCAACGCTTTGGGAGCCCAGCCGCTCGCATTGAGGCCGTAAAGTTTGTTGGCTTTAGCGTCATAGACGATGGCGAAGAGGTCGCCGCCGATGCCATTCATCATAGGGGCGACGACGCCCATCATGGCGTTGGTGGCGATAGCGGCATCGACGGCGTTACCGCCGTGCTCGAGGATCTGCACGCCGGCCTGCGCGGCAAGCGGAGACTCGGCGGCCACGATGCCGTTTTTCGAGATGACCATGGAGCGGGCTTGGCCGCGGTCTTGGGCGTGCGCCTGGGGGACAGCGAGGCATCCGACAATCAGGATGAGCGCTGCGAGCCCTGCTGGAGCTATCTGCTTAGCGAAGATCTTCATGAAGGCGAGGATTCCTTACTTACGGGTTTGCAGGTCCGAAGGCCACGGCAAATAGGGACTCTATCGTGTGGGACGCGAGGCCGCAAGCGCGTGGTGGGGACAAAAACGTAGAACTACACCGCGGCGAACCAGAACCAAAATACAAGAAACGATCATGCAGAGACGCGGAGCTCACAGAGGAACGCAGAGAATCCGCGGTCGATGGCCGGCGCGCAAGGCTATTGGGCCTGGCCGGTGGCGGGATTTGCAAATTGCTCGGGCTAGCCACTAGAATCCCTCTGGGGCTTCCCGTCCAGCTCTGACTGCGCGACAATCGCACACGTAGACAATCGCACGCTTACTCGAGGCAACGCTATTGGCCGAAGAAACCAGCCGTTCCGTCCCGTTGGTAACGCAAGCACACACAGATAGCCCCGAAAAAGCGTTGGCGCGGAGCATTGACGCACTGGTGACCGGGCGAAACGCCGACCCCTTTTCGCTGCTGGGACCACATCCCGTCTCTGGGGGGTGGGCGATTCGATTTTTTCTGCCGTGGGCCGCGGAAGCGAGCATTACGCTGGGCAGCGCTTCGGCGGAGCGTCCACCAGTGGCGATGGCCAAAGTAGTGGACGCCGTGAAGTTGCGGCCGGAAGGATTTTTTGAAGCATCGTTTCTTTCGAGTCAGACGACCGCGCCGGCGCCCGGCAGCTACAAGCTTCGCTTTCGCACCCATCACGGCGAGGAGTACGAGGTCTACGACACCTACGCATTCCCTTATTCGATCAGCGAATTTGATTTGTATTTGATGGGCGAAGGGCGGCACTACGACACTTACGAGAAACTAGGCGCGCACGTGGTGACGCACGAAGGTGTGGCGGGAGTGCATTTCGCGGTCTGGGCGCCCAGCGCTCGGCGTGTGAGCGTGGTGGGGGATTTTAATCGCTGGGATGGACGCGTGGACGTCATGCGTCCGCGAGGGTCTTCGGGGATTTGGGAATTATTCGTGCCCGAGTTGGAAGAGGGAGCGATCTATAAGTATGAGATTATTGGACCAACTGGCGCGATGCTCCCGCTCAAAGCCGACCCATATGGCTTTCAGTCCGAGTTGCGACCGAATACCGGCTCGGTGGTGGCGCGGCTGGATAAGCACACCTGGCGCGATTCGAGCTGGATTAGCAAGCGTTTCAGCAAGAAGTGGCTGGACGCGCCCATGTCGATCTACGAAGTTCACCTGGGGTCCTGGCGCCGTATTCCCGAAGAAAAGAATCGCTGGCTGAGCTATCGCGAGCTGGGCGACCAGTTAATTCCCTACGTGAAAGAGCTGGGCTACACGCATATCGAGTTGCTGCCAATCATGGAGCATCCGTTCGACGGCTCGTGGGGATATCAGACGATTGGGTATTACGCGGCCACCAGCCGATTCGGTACACCCGCCGATTTCATGGAATTTATTGATCGTTGTCACCAGGCGGATTTGGGCGTTCTGCTGGACTGGACGCCCGCGCATTTTCCACGCGACACGCACGGCCTGTCGCAATTTGATGGTACCCACCTGTACGAACATTCCGATCCGCGGCAAGGCTCGCATCCGGACTGGGGCACGCTGGTCTACAACTACGGGCGCAACGAAGTACAGAACTATCTCATCTCCAACGCGCTTTTCTGGCTGGACAAATATCACATCGATGGATTGCGGGTAGATGCTGTGGCGTCCATGCTTTACTTGGATTATTCGCGGAAGCACGGCGAGTGGGTGCCCAATAAATTTGGCGGGCGGGAAAACCTCGAAGCCATCGATTTTGTGAAGCGGCTAAATGAGGTGGCACACGGTCGCTTTCCGGGAATCCTGACTATCGCGGAAGAATCGACTTCGTGGCCCAGCGTATCCCGCCCCACCTATCTGGGCGGGCTGGGATTCAGCTTGAAATGGAACATGGGCTGGATGAATGACACGCTGAAATATTTTTCCGCAGACCCGATCCATCGAAAGTACGAGCATAACAAACTGACGTTTTCGCTGATTTACGCGTTTACGGAAAATTTCCTGCTGCCTTTCTCGCACGATGAAGTGGTCCACGGCAAAAATTCCCTGCTACACAAGATGCCCGGCGATTTGTGGCAGCAGTTCGCCAATCTCCGTTTGCTGTACAGCTATCAATATGCGCATCCCGGCAAAAAACTGCTGTTCATGGGACAGGAGTTCGCGCAGAGGCATGAATGGACGGAAGCGAAAAGCCTTGACTGGCACCTGTTGCAGCATGATTCGCATCGCGGCGTGCAGCATATGGTAGCGGATCTGAATCATTTCTACGCCGCCGAGCCAGCGCTGCACCAGGTGGATTTCGAATGGCCGGGCTTCGAGTGGATTGACGCCAACGATGGGGACAACAGCGTTCTCTCGTTCATCCGGCGCGGGCGAACGCCGGGAGACTTTGTAGTGGCGGTGTTCAACGCCACGCCGGTAGTGCGATACGGATACCGCATCGGTGTTCCGGAACCGGGCACCTATCGTGAGGTTTTCAATAGCGACGCAGAACGTTATGGCGGCTCGAACGTTGGAAATGAAGGGAACGTGCGCGCCGTGGAAGCTGGGCATATGGGGCGGCCATGTTATCTGGAGTTGACGCTGCCTCCGCTGGCCGCCGTCTATTTGAAGTGGAGCAAACAGTCGTAAGACGTCAAGCAGACGGTTCTCGTTTACGTCCCCATGACTTCAAAAATAGCTAAAGCCACACGGGTGCGCGACCATGGACAGCACCGCGGTGTACGGAGCGCCGGCAAAGGCCAAGCCGTCACGAACGAAGCGCTACTGGCCATGCCGGACGCCGAGTGGAAGCTGCTCGTTCCAAAACTCCGTTATGTGGAACTGCCGGATCATCTGGTCTTGCACAAACCTCACGAGACGCTCAAGTTCCTATACTTCCCGAATAGCGGCCTGATCTCGCTGGTGGTGTTTATGGAAGACGGCAAAACGGTGGAAGCCGGCGTCGTCGGACGTGAAGGAATTGTGGGGCTGCCCGGCGTGATGGGCTTCCCGCGTCATCCGCTACAAGAGATCGTGCAGGTTTCAGGAGACGGCTTCCGCGTTTCGGTTCAAGCTTTTCGCAAACTGGCGCCGCGCTTGGCGGAGTTTCAACTACGTGCGACACGCTACATCATGTCGCTTGGGCTGCAGGTGGCGCAGACCGCGGCATGCAATCGCGTACACGGATTGGAGCAACGGCTCGCCCGGTGGCTGCTGATGGCGCAGGATCGCGTTCGGGCTGACTCGCTCGCGATTACGCAGGATTTCCTGGCCACCATGATGGGTACTGATCGGCCGAGCGTCACGCTGGCGGAGCGTTTGCTGACGCGAGCGGGCGCGATCGAGCATACGCGCGGGGCAGTGAGAATTATCAACCGAGAACAATTAGAGTGCAGCACGTGCGAGTGTTATGGGGTGATCGCCCAGTATGCGGCGGCTGTGGCGGATGGGCGTATTCCGGCTGCGGTTCGCCGAGCGCGTGGACCTGCGATGGCTGAGGAATCGAAGTCGGCGCCCGATCCCGCGCCGATCGTTGATTCCGGCTGCCGAGTGCGGCGCGACGAATCACCTGCCTGAGCATTCGGACGTACATGAGCGAAAAGCTCTCATTGCTGATCGACCGAACCGACACACCGCTCGGCGAGCTCTTGATCGTCGCGGATCGCGAAGGAAAACTTCGCGCTTCGCACTGGACCAACCACGAGACAACCCTACGTCGCTCCCTGACTCGGCACTACGGCGAAAACGGATTCACGATCGAACCGGCTAGCAATCCCCACAACTTAACGGACGCAATCCGCAGATACTTTGCCGGAGAGCTGACGGCCATCGACGACTTGCCGGTGCAAACGGCCGGCACGCCTTTTCAACGCGAGGTGTGGCACGCGCTGCGGACGATTCCGTGCGGCGCGACGGTTTCCTATGGGCAGCTTGCGAAGCAAATTGGCCGGCCCGGGGCGGTCCGGGCAGTTGGGCTAGCCAATGGTGCGAATCCGATCGGAATCGTAGTGCCTTGCCATCGCGTGATCGGCGCCGATGGTTCGCTCACCGGGTATGGGGGCGGGCTCGAGCGCAAATCCTGGCTGCTCAAACATGAGGGTGGCGCAAGAACCAAGCCGCAACGAGATCTCTTCTAGGCGCCACGCCAAGTGCGCCGCAAAACAAAGAGTTTCTGATTCCATTGAGCTTATCCGAGCGCGGCGGTGCCTATGACCGCTTGGCGCCGGGCGGCTCGAGCCGGGACAAACTCCTTTGGAACTTTCCTACGCCGCCCCACGTATTCCTATCAAACGCCGACAGACTGTCGGCGCTATTGCGCAACTGGCCCGACGGGCACCTGGGTGCCGGCCCGCAATGGATGAAGGAGACCTGCCGCTATGACGCAATTGGATATGCGAAATTCTCTGAAACCGGTTACGCACGCTGCGCTGGGAATCGCTGCGGTACTGCTGTTCATCCCTTTGTCCGGGCGCGCACAAGCTGCGTCCGGCGGAGACCGTTGGCTGCACGTACGCGTCGTTAGCGCCGACGGCAAGGGTGAAAGCGTGTGCGTGAACGTGCCGCTCGAGCTAGCCGAGAAAGTGCTGCCGGCGATTAATAAGGAGCAGTTGCATGGCGGCAAAGTAACCATCGACAAGTTTGACGGCGAGGATGTCGATTTTCGCGCCGTGCTGGACGCGGTGCGCACCTCGAAAGACGGCGAATTTGTCACCGTGAACGGCAAGGACGGCGAAGACGTCCGCGTAGCCAAGCAGGGCGGCTTCCTGGTGGTGCACGTCACGGACAATTCCGGCCACCTCCAGCGTCATCACCATTTGAATAAGGACGGCGACGAGAAGAAATCCGACGATACCGCCGCCAGCAAGGCCTCGGCGACGCCCAGCGTCTCGCACGTGGAAGTGAGGATTCCGCTCTCCGTGGTCGATGCGCTGCTTTCAGCAGGCAAGGATCAACTGGACCTCGTGGCAGGCCTGAAAGCGCTTTCGGCGCAGGGAGATACGGAGCTGGTGTCCGTGAAAGATGAAGAAAATAGCGTTCGCGTGTGGGTGGATTCGAAGAACACGAACGGCACGGAAGGAGCAACGCGATGATCATGCTCGCCAAGATTGGCTTGGGCGCTCTCGGTGCCGTAGTAATGACGGGAGCGTATACATTTCGCGAGGGCATAATCCGCGTGGACGTGGACGAATATCGCGCGAACGGGGATCACGTGCACATGTGGGTTCCGGCGGCAGCGGTACCGATGGCCATGCACTTAGTGCCGGAGCGAGAACTACACAACGCAATGCGTGACGCCCGGGAATGGATGCCGGTGGCGCGCGTAGCGGCGCACGAGCTTGGCAGGCTGCCCGACTCAACGCTAGTGGAAGTACAGGACGGCACGGAGCATGTGCTAATCAGTACCCAAAACGGCGCGATTAAGATTGATGTCACCGATCCTCAGGAGACAGTCCATGTGCTGTGCCCGTTAGAAACGATCGAAGATGTGACGGAAGAAATCGCGAATGCGCGGCCGGGGGCGTAGCTGGCCCGGCCTCTAGCGCTGGTCAGATAAAAACAGATTCATAGCCGCGCTCGGAATGACCATGTCGGCGAGGCGCAATCGCACCGCCTTGCTACGCTTCTCCCTCGACTTCTTTTGCGGGTTGGAAATAAACTTCTTCGAACATAGCGTCTTTTTTCCAGCCGGCGCGTTGCAAGATGCCTCGCCCATTTTCCACCATGCTAGGATGGCCGCATAGATAGCCAGTAGTTTCGGCCGGGCGCAGACTCCACACATCGGTGTATTTACGGATTAGATCGTCAACGCGACCGGTTTCGCCGGTCCACGCCGTGTCTTCCCAAGGTCGGCTGACGGTGGTGGCAAATTTGAACCACGGCACTTCGTTGGCGATTTTCTCCATCTCATCGCGGTACCCAAATTCCCACGAGCGGCTGCCGCCCTGTAGGCAGTAGAGCTTGTGCTCGCCGGGCATCGCGCTGTTGCCTTCTTTCCAATCACGGTACAGCGTTCGAACGTAGCTCACGAAGGGCGCAATCCCGGTAACCGTCGAAAGCAGCAAGTGGTGCTTACGGCCGCTGCGCAAGTCCAAGGTGAAACGACCTTTTGAGATCTTGCGGCACAGCAGCGTGTGGCCGACCTGCAATTTGTAAAGGTGCGGCGTCAGCAATCCCTCGGGAACCAGTTCAATAAAAAATTCCAGGGTAGATTCGTAAGGCGAGGAAACGATGGAGTAGGCGCGTTCGAGGCGCTTGCCTTCGAACTCAACGCCCAGCGTTGCGTATTGTCCGGCGAGGAATTTGAACGGCCCGCCGGGGTCCACGCGAATCAGCCACAAATCATGCGCGAGGTCGCGGCGCTCAAGGATGCGCGCCTCGTAATGCTTTTCCATGGGCAGTTGCATTGCCAAGTCTCCGGGAATCCGCCGCCCATTTGAACACAAAATACCAGCGGACGGAGCGAATTTTGCCTCGTCCGCCAATGGTGCCGGAGATGATAAGAACTGCCCGTCAGAAAGCAGTCAGTTCGATGGCTGTTTGCGCTGCTGCATTTGCTCCATCATTTGGCGCTGCATCTCCTGAGGATCGAAGGTTTTCACCGGTCCGGTGATGTGGTCTTCTGCATCGCTGATCAGTTTGACGAGAACCATCGTGCTTGTGGGGGAGACTTCCTTAACGGCGCCAAACGGCGAAACTTTGTCGCTGGTCCAAATGTCGCTGCCGGAGTTATTGCTCCAGTGCTGACAGGAAAATGTTCCCGCAGGGACGGTGATGGTCTCATTGCCGATCACGTGCCAAGTGTCGGTACTCTTTTGCATGGAGGCATCGCCAGGCCTCGGATGATAAGGCATTTCCATCGCCTGCTGGCCGGGCTGCTGAAAGACCATGCGATGGAAAGCGAAGTCGTCTTTGGTGATCAGAGCCTTGGCATACATGGTGCCACCGGATTTCTTATCCTGGACGGAGAATTCCAGCCAATAGCCATCCTTGCCGTCGACGCTTTCCTTGGCTACCACGCTCATCTCTTGGGTGCTGGGTGGATCGTTGGGCGCGTTGCTGTGCGTGTCTTGATATACCGCCCCGGCACCGACCACCGGATGAAACACGCTGGTGATTTTAGGCTTCTGGATAATGTTCATGCCCATTTGGGCTTTCGATGGCGTAACGGCAACCAGCGCCAGACAGATGGAGAAGACCAACAAATGAATGCGAGGCACGAGGGGCTCCTTCGCCAAGAATTTGCCGTACGCGAATTGCGCGAGATGCGGTAATACCACGGCGGGCGTTGCGAGGATTATTCATTGATTCCTGCTCCGGGCGGCAAGGAAACTTGAAGAACTTCGGACTAAGAGTCAACCCGCAGACTCTATCGCGGATCACCGGCGATACGGCGCCATCTAACCGCCAGCGTAAGGACTTAGGGAAGGTGTCAACTATTCGTAAGCCAGCGCGACAACCGGATCGTAACTCGCTGCGCGCAAAGCCGGATACAAGGCACCCGCCGCAGCCCCCGCCAGCGCCAACCCAACAGCGGAAAAAACCCAGCTCGGAGTAATCAGCACGGTTAGGCCAGGACTGGTTTCCTTCAGAATAGCCTGCGCCACAAAGGTCAAAAGAATTCCCATAGTGGTGCCCATGAGCGCGACGATCAGCGTCTCGCCGAGCAGCATGCGCACCACGGCAAACCGCGTGAATCCCAGCGCTTTCAAGATTCCGACCTCGCGCGTCCGTTCCATCACCATGGTGTGCATGTTCAGCAGCACCACCAAAAAGCTGATGACAATGCCGAGCCATACCATCGTGCGGGTAAAGGGTTTCAATTGTGGAAGATTCGACGAAGTCATCAGCGAAACATACTCCGAAAGCGAGCGCACGCTGCTCTGCGGCAAAAGCTTCAGGATTTGCGCACGCGTACCCTCGGTATCGCCCTTGCTACGCACGTAGAACATGGAGACGCGCTCCTCTGCTCCGGCAATTTCTTGCGCCGTGCGGATCGGAATGAAGAAACGCGCGCCCTTGCCGTGCGCCACGACTCCGGTGATGGTAAAAGTGTGATTGAGCAACGTGATGTGGCTTCCAACCTTTAAATGGCGTTCTTGCGCCATGATATCGTCGGCGATGGCCTCGTCGGGTGCTGCGAAAGGCTGGCCCGCCCGATAGAGAAAGCCGCGGCTAAGACCATTGAACCGGCGATAGTCGATGCCATAGATCAGCATCAAGCTTTTGGGCTCGGTGAGAATTACTGTGGGCGCGACCTCGTCAACACCAGGCAGAGCGGCAATCTGCTCCCCCACGCCTTCCTGCATGACGGCGCTGGAGAAAGCAAAAAAGATCGAAGCGTTCGGAGGCTGTACCAAAATATCCGCGCCCACACCTTCAGCGCGCTTGCCCCATTCAGAGAGCATCCCCGACGTAAGGCCTACAATCATCAGTACTAATATCACTTGGATGGCGATGGCCACAACACTCAGCGCGCTGCGTAACGGACGAGCGACAATACTGCCGACGAACATTTGCACCAGAGAAAAAGGGCCGTCGAAAGTTTCGTTCATAAGGAATTTTCGTAATTCTAACATTCTGCTGCGTGAAGCAAAATTTGCTTGTGCCCATGCACGACGCTGGCCGAAACTCGAAAAAAATATTTCAATCCGATTAAGTTTTCAACACAAGTGTTGAAAACTTTGTGAAAATCCGACTTTCACGGTTCGTAACTCACCACTCTTCAACACTGTCTACCGCTTTGCACCTTTTCTGTGCAATCCGCCTCGAGATGGCAATTTGTAAAAATGTTGGCGGCGACTCGCGCGCTACCGGGCAAAAAAAGTTTGCGCCGTCAGTTTTTTCTTGCAGGTTTTCTCTTGCAATGCGAAAAAAATAAATTATTCTCTTGCCGCACAAGCTCCCCGACTGAACCTCA
>JBEKVU010000066.1:0-12996 GCA_049513775.1 Candidatus Acidiferrum sp. | reverse complement strand
AATGATGGCGTTCCCAGGACTGACCAGATTGAAATCAATGGCCACACCATTGAAGTACGTGGCGTGAACGGCGGCAATTCTTTTCATCAGAAATTCCGGCGAACCCATTTTTACGAATATCTTGTAAACACCGCGCAGTTGCCGCTCGACGACCTTTTCCGAGCGCGTAACGAGCACTTCCTGGTTGCCACCCGCAGATTGGTTTAATTCGACCACGAGAAACCGTAGGAAAAGATCGAGGGGATACCAACTGGAAGCAGAAACCGTGCCCTGGAACATTTTCCGCGTTTCGTCGTCCAGCAGCGAGAGGATTTCCTCGTAGGCGCGTTCGCCATCGCGTTTCTTGATTCCGGTGATCGAATCCAATACCGCGGAACCTTTGATTTCCACCATGCATGCGGCTCCTGAGAGGGTGAAGCCCGAGTACGCCCAAATATGATTGATAGAAATGCTACTACGGGCGAAGCAGTTGGCACCGGCGAATCGCGCTGTAGGACGCGAGAAGGTATTGCTTCCGAGATCGATATAGCAAAAGACTAACGAAGTAATGACCTTGCAAGGGCATAAAATTGCGCAGTCTCACGCGGCGAGTCGTCAAGTTGCGCGGTTAAAGAAAACAGCGTGGGCTTGCCGGCGTGGACCAGAAGAATCACCGAAACTGCCGACAGAGGTATCCTTAGGACAAGCAATTTCTCGACGGGGATAATCGATGGCCGCTGCCAAATCAGAAAGAAAGCTGAATCGCGTTAGCGCCGGACTGCTGATGTACCGTCTGCGTGATGGAAAACTGGAGGTGTTGCTGGTTCATCTCGGCGGACCGTATTGGAACCGCAAGGACGCCGGCGCTTGGTTTGTTCCAAAGGGCGGGCTCGAAGAGGGCGAGGCGGAACTGGCCGCGGCGCGGCGGGAGTTTCAGGAAGAGACCGGGATGGAGCCGCGCGAACCGTTCCTGGAGTTAGGAAGCGTGCATCACAAAAGCGGAAAACGCGTGATTGCCTGGGCCTTTCGCGGGGATGGCGATCCCGGCAAGCTGCGTAGCAATCTGTTTAAGCTCGAGTGGCCGCCAAAGTCCGGCAAGTTCCAGGAATTTCCAGAAATCGACCGCGCGGAGTTTTTCACCTTGGCGGCTGCCGCAAAAAAGATGCACCCGGCCGAATTTGAGTTGGTGCAACGCCTGGAAAAGATCGTGATGCAGGGAGAGACGGCGGGGAGCGCCGGGTGAGCGATCCACTATCCATGACGCAAAATGTTTCCGATGACGCCGCAGGCGGGATCCTATCGGTCAGGTTTACCTCCGGGCAAGCTGGGGCGCAGCATGCTGCGCCCCTAGAAAGGATGCTCGAAGCAGACTAACCGGCAGCTTGGGCCATTTGCTTGGACATGGCCGCGGTGCGGCGCTCCATCTCTTCGGGCGACACATCCTCCACGTGGGTGGCCACGGCCCAACCGTGCCCGAAGGGATCGGTGAATTTTCCGTAGCGGTCTCCCCAGAACTGGTTTTGCACGGGCATGTCGAGGCGGGAGCCGGCGTCGACGGCGCGTTGGACCACGGAGTCGACATCCGCGGTGTAAACGAAGGTTCCGAAACCGTGCTCCGCTGCAGGCGCGTGTGCGTCTGGAGCTTTGGACATTCCGGGAAATTCGTCGCCAATGAACATTCGGGAGTCTCCGATCTGCAGTTCCGCGTGCATGATGGCGCCTCCGGGGCCGGGCATCCTTACCACTTCCGTTGCGCCAAACACCTTTTTGTAGAAGTCGATGGCGCGGGCGGCGTCTTTGCACGTGAGGTACGGGGCAAGCGAGCGATAGCCTTCAGGGATGGGCTGGACGTTGGTAGACATAGTTAGCTCCTGTGATTTTTAGAGTGCGCACATACGGCTGAGGTAGAGGGAGGGAAGTGCGAGTGCGCTAGAGAGTAGTACCGCAAAGAGTGGGGCGAGTCAATCCGGGTTCCTGGGTGACGCGGTTGTCGGGTTGAAGCTGGGGAATCTGCAATTTGCCCAGACGCTGAGAAACAGCAGATTCCTCGCTTTGCTCGCAACGAGCAGTTGGACGGCCAGCGACCAGGCCTCGCACGTGTTGTGCCGCGGTGATTGGCACAAGTGAGGAGGGTCGTGTTCAGACTATTCCGGTTTGGTGATGGCGCCGCAAGCAATACGCGCGGGCGAGCCCGGAGCCGCACCCTCCGCCGCGTGAATCACCAAAGCCGTGCCGCCATTGCTGAACACCGAGTTTACTTCGCTACCCATGGTAACGTTGGGAGCGACGATCGTAACGTGCGCGGTGTGGTCGTCGGCGACGATGAGGAAAAAATTAGGAATATCGCCGGACATCATGCCTTCATGTCCGTGGCCTGCGGCGTTGAAGTGCGGACCAGCGCTTTTGAAATCCGGAGGATCGCACTTGGCGACCTGGTGAATGTGCATGGAATGCTGGCCTGGAGGAAGGTTTTTGATGTCGAGCTTGATGCGCACGCCTTCCGGAACGCCGGTGAGCGTGGCGGTACCGACGCTTTCGCCCTGGGCATTTCGGATATCGACGATTACAGGTCTTGCAGCTAAATGGCTATGTGTATCTTGCGCCGCAGCAGAAACGCTTAGGCAAAGGGATAGAAGGGTAAGGCTTAGGATCGATCGCACAGTGATACCTCTCTCGCTAGATAGAATCTAAGAATTGGATGGCCCTAGGTAACTGTAGCTTGGGGACTGGGCGCGAGTTGTCACGGTGTGGCTAAAGCGGCAGCAGGGTACCGTGGCAAGGAAAACTACGGAAAGGCTAAAAGTTGGCCGGCATGCTGGGCCCTACCTTAGGTTCCTCGTGGGCTGTTTGCCAGGCAAGCTTTTGTGCTAGTAGTTGCGGTAGAGATCGGGGAACTGCGTTTTTAGAGCGGCGATTTTCGGCAAGTCGTTGAACGAAATATATGGGTCCTCGGGATGACGCTTTAAATAGTCCTGGTGATACCCCTCGGCGGGATAGAACGCCGTGAAGGCTACGATTTTGGTGACGATCGGACGCTCGTAGACCTTAGCGGCGGTCAGTTGCGCCACGTACGCTTCGGCAATGCGCTTTTGTTCGTCGGTCGTATAGAAAACCGACGAGCGGTATTGCGAGCCGGAGTCCGGGCCTTGCCGGTCAAGTTGTGTGGGATCGTGGGCTACGGAAAAATAGACCATTAGAAGCTGGCCGTAGGAGATTTGCGAGGGGTCGTAAACCACGCTGACGGATTCGGCATGGCCGGTGACGCCGAGGCTGACGGTCTCGTAGTCTGGCGATTTGACGAAGCCGCCCGAGTAGCCGGACGTGGCGGAGGTCACGCCCTTTACGTGCTCGAAGACGCCTTGCACGCCCCAGAAGCAGCCGCCGGCGAAAACGGCGGTTTGTTGCGCCTTAGCGCTGGCCAGCGGGGCGTCAATGACGGGCTTGGGCATGGCGGCGTTGGGGGCCGCTGGCTGGCGGGCACCCAAGGAGCGCAGGGCGGTCCATCCGACCACTAAGATAATGATAGCAATGGCGATGCCGCGACCGATGTGCGGGGTAGGCATGGATTTGGCCTCGTTAGAGATACGCATGATTTAGTCTGACAGATGCGATTTCCTCTCGCACCTCGAATTAGATGCTCGAAAAGTGACTGGCGATGACGGGCCAGCGGAGGGAAGCGGATGGAACGAATGGCTGTTTCTGCACATCTTAAAAGGTGCAAGGCCGCTTGAGCGAACTGCGTATTTCCAAATTCGTGGACGGAGAATCATGAGCTACAACTCCATTTTGAGGATATTGGTGGCGGTAGGTGGTTTGGCCATTGGCGCCGCGATGTTCAGCGCTGCCGCGGCGGCACAGGTGACCAACGGGAAGTCGCCGGTGTTGCCCGAGCCGGGTGCGACGCGCTCCGTCGGGAACGCGCCGGAGGTCGTCAAACCACCCCAAGGCTTTTTGCCGACGGCGCCCAAGGGATTCAAGGTGAATGTCTTTGCAATCGGGTTCAAAGAGGTGCGATTTCTGGCTACGGCGCCGGACGGCGATATTTTCGCGGCCGATTCCGGCACGGGAACTATTTATGTCTTGCGGGACGCGCGGCACACCGGGGATGCGCAACAACGCGAAGAATTCGCTTCGGGGCTGAATCGACCCTTTGGCATCGCGTTTCATCAGGGATTTGTTTATGTGGGTGAGAACGACGCTCTGGTGCGCTTTCCTTACGATGCGAAAACCTCCAAGCGCACCGGGGAAAAACAGAAGTTGCTCGATTTGCCGCGTGGCGGGCACTGGACGCGGGACGTAATTCTCACGGCGGACGGGCAACATTTGCTGGTGACCGTGGGCTCGGATTCCAATGTTGCCACCGGCGAAGACACGCGGCGCGCGGCCATCACCATTTGCGATCTGGATGGAGCGAATCCGCGCATCTACGCGTCGGGATTGCGCAATCCCGTGACCGTGGCCCTAAATCCGCAGAGCGGAGCGGTGTGGACCACGGTGAATGAACGTGATGGACTGGGCGACGATTTGCCGCCGGATTATTTTACTTCCGTGCAGGACGGAGGATTTTACGGCTGGCCATATAGCTACATTGGCGATCATGTCGATAAGCGCGCGACACCGCAGCGGCCGGATTTGGTGAGCAAGGCCATCGTGCCAGATGTTTTGCTGGGCGCGCATCACGCACCGCTGGAATTCGCGTTTTATACCGGGACGCAGTTTCCGGAGAAGTATCGCGGCGGCGCGTTTATTGCCGAGCATGGTTCGTGGAACCGCTCGACGCGCGCGGGATATCGCGTAGCGTTTGTGCCGTTTCAGAACGGCAAACCGGTGGCCGGGCCGGAGGAATTCCTCGGTGGCTTTGTGCTGGACCCCGGCAAAACGGAAGTGTATGGGAGGCCGGTGGGCGTGACGGTGGCGGCGGACGGCGCGCTGCTCGTGTCGGATGACGGCCAGAACGTTGTGTATCGCGTGTCTGCGCAATAGACGCCGCTGCGGTGCCAGGGGTAATTCACCGTCAGCCTTAGCTGGATGGGCGGAAGTTGTCCCGCGGTGTTCTTCGCGGAGGGCGTGATGGTCATTATGGTCGCATCCTGCGGCGTGACAGTTCGAATTTGCTCTGGAGTGCTGGCGCCGCCACCACATCCCGCAATTCCCGCAAAGGTCACCAAAGTTACAACCGCCACGAGTGTTGCAGATAGGGCGAAATTCCTTTGCACGCGGCCGCGCAAGGCCCGGCGGTCCGTAGATCCTTCGCTCCCGCAAGAGCTTTAATCGAAATACCGACAAGAAGAGCGTGATGAAGGAAATCTCGCGCAAAAGTTCGAGTCGCCGCGTCAGCCGAATTCCCGGAAAGATTCGAGGAGGCAACGATGCGCCTTCCGTGGTGATAATCATCACGCTGAACATGCAGACGCGCCATTGCTTTGCGCTTTGAGGAGCGTGGGCGCGAGGCATAAGATACACAAACAGAAGTAGGGGAGTTCCAGGGGTGGCCATGCGTGCGCCTACCTTTGGCCGTAAAATGTGATGATTCTGGAATCTGAGAGGGCCTGAAAGCATTCTTGCACGGCAGCCTGGGGAGGTCAAGAAAAGATTACTGAAAAGATAACAAAATTAAAATGTACTTAAAATGTAACAATGGGGCCGGCGGTGTGTTCCGATTTGGCACAGCACCGCTACCCATAGTCTTCGCGTTCACACAATATTAACATTTGCAGACCAGGGGTTGCGCTACTCTCGCAAAATTATGCCAATTGCCACTCTTGAGTTCGATAAGCAAGCTGAATCGACGGAAACCCAACTGATCCTGCGGCTTAACGGGAAATTGAGCCTGGAAACGGTGAACAGTTTTATAACCCAGCTGCGTCCGGAGCCGAGCCCCACTTTGGTACTCGATATGGGTGGGGTGACGTTTCTCGACTCCGCCGGCGTCGGCGCCCTGGTACAGCTCTTTGTCCACCGGAAGAGCGCCGGAAGAAAGTTCGCACTGGCGGCACTCACCCCTCAGGGAATCGCCGTTATGCAAGTGTCCGGACTGGTTAAGCTGCTGCCCATCTATCAAAACGTGGCTGACGCCCTGGCCGCTCAAGGGTAAGCGCTTCACGGCGTCCCAACACGGGGTGCCGGCTACGCTTCTTTCAAGATACGGAAAAGTTCGGCGGCGGCGTAGGGCAGGCGCGCGCCGCGGCGCGACACCATATACACGTGGCGTGGCATGCTGAGCTGCCGGATCTTTACTTCCTTCATCCAACCGTGGTCGATTTCCCAGCGCACGCACATGCGCGGCACGATGGCCACGCCCATGCCCATTTGCACGAAGCGCTTGATGCTTTCGATGGTGGGCATTTCGATGGGCATATTTAAATCCGTGCGATGGCGCGCGAAGAGCTCGATGACGCGACGGCGAAACGGCGATTCGACGCTGTGCGCGATGAAGATTTCTTTGCCAAGCTCGGGGATATCCACCTCGCGTTTTTTTGCCAGCGCGTGTTTTGGAGGGACGACCAGCGTCAATTCGTCTTTGAGGATTTCCGTGGCTTGCAGTTGCGGATCGCGCGGGACGTAGGAGATGGCGCCAAGATCAAGACGGTAATTCACCACTTCGTGTGGGATGTCTCGTGACGACATGCGATTGACGCGCACCTGCACGCCGGGATGTTTTTCGCGAAAGACCGCCAGCGCCGGGAGCAATGCGTGGATGGAGCTTTCATTGACGCCGAGAGAGAGTTCGCCGCGCGTGAGGCCTTCGAGCTCGGCAAGTCCTTTCTTGACTTCGTCACGAAGATTGATGAGGCGCTCGGCGTATTCGCGCAGCAGCGTGCCAGCGTCGGTGAGGCGCACGGGGCGCGAACCGCGCACGAAAAGCGGCTGGCCGAGGTCGTCTTCAAGTTTACGGATGGTCAGGCTGATGGCCGGCTGGGTGCGGAATAGCCGCTCGGCGGCGCGCGAGAAGCTGCCCTCCTTGGCCACCATCAAAAAAACCTGCAATTCGCCTAGATCCACGGAGTGCCTCCCGTTCCGTTCGTAGTACCGAAACCCCAGGAAAATGCTGGCCCTTAGTATAAGGCAGAGTTATCAAAAGCAGAATAAAGATAAATTTGACTGTGAGCGGCAGGTCTGCGTAACTAGTAAGGGGAGTTTCCATGGACGTAGTGCGCATTTTCGATACCACGCTCCGCGACGGCGAACAATCGCCGGGCTTTTCCATGAACACTGCGGAGAAAATTCGCGTGGCGCATCAACTGGCCGCGCTGAACGTCGATGTAATCGAGGCGGGATTTCCGATTTCTTCACGCGGAGACCTTGACGCGGTGCAACAAGTGGCCAAAGAGATTCGCACCGTGCCCATTGCGGCTTTGGCGCGCGCCAAAAAAGATGATGTCATGGCCGCTGTCAAGGCGCTCGAGCCCGCCGCGTCTTCCCGGCTGCATATTTTTCTCGCGACTTCTGATCTGCACCTCAAGGTTAAGCTGAACATCACGCGCGAGCAGGCGCTTGAATCCATCTCCAGCATGATCGAGCTTGGGCGCAAGCATGTTGGCGAAGTAGAGTTTTCCGCCGAAGACGCGGGCCGCACGGATATCGATTTCCTATGCACCGTGTGCCGCATCGCCGTGGAAGCCGGCGCCACCGTTTTGAATCTGCCGGACACCGTGGGCTATGCGGTGCCCGAGGAATATGCCGAAATGTTCCGGCGGGTGAATGAATCACTGGTCGCAACGTTCGGCGCAAATCACGGAGTGGTTTTGAGCGCGCATTGCCACGACGATTTGGGCCTGGCGGTAGCCAACTCGCTAGCCGCTATTCGCGCGGGTGTGCGACAGATCGAATGCACCATCAACGGAATTGGCGAACGGGCGGGAAACGCGTCGCTCGAAGAGGTTGCGGTGGCGCTCGCCGTGCGCAAGGAAAGCTTTGGCGTAGCCACCAACATTCATCTCGAACAACTTTTCCCGGCCAGCCGACTGCTTTCGGAAATTACCGGAGCTCAGGTGGCGCCGAACAAAGCCATCGTGGGCGCCAATGCTTTCGCGCACGAAGCCGGCATCCACCAGGATGGCATCATCAAGAATCCCCTGACCTACGAAATTATGTCGCCGCAGATGGTGGGTGTGCCACACCGTTCGATGGTGCTCGGCAAACATTCCGGACGCAATGCGCTGCGTCTGTCTCTGCGCGACTTGGGCTACGAGCCCACGGACGTGGAACTGGGCGAGGTCTACAAGCGCGTGACCGCTTTGGCGGACGAGTCCAAGCAAGTCCGGCCGCGTGACGTGGTGGCCATCGCGCACGAAGTTCTGCGACGGCGTTCCACTTTATCCGCGGAAGCTACTTCGGCAGCGTAAAGCCTCTTTCGCCAGGGTCCGCGAAGCGTTGCGGCTTCACCGCATGGCCGCCGTAAGATCCGCTGCGTTTGCGTGCTTCCTGAGAAACTCGTCGCGCAGGGCTGGCCTGCGTTGCACGCCGCGCGCTAACATCGATCCAGCGTTTCGTCTCTGGAGTTGCTTTATGAAGAAGAACATTGTGCTTTTGCCAGGGGACGGCATCGGCCCCGAAGTGACGCGTGCTGCCGCGACCGTGCTGCGCGAATGCGCTCAGGAATTCGACCACCAATTCGATTTTGTGGAGATGTCCGTCGGCGGCGCGGCCATCGACGCCGCGGGAACGCCACTGCCCGCTGACACGCTGGATGCCTGCCGGAAATCGGATGCCGTATTTCTGGGCGCGGTTGGAGGGCCCAGGTGGGACGCTTTGCCTGTCGGTAAGCGCCCGGAGAGCGGGCTGCTGGATTTGCGAAAAGGCATGGGGCTATTCGTCAACGTACGGCCGGTAAAAGTTCTGGATCCGCTGCGGGGAATTTCTCCCTTGAAGAGCGAACGTCTCGGCGATCTGGATTTGGAAATCGTACGCGAACTTGCCGGTGGAATGTATTTCGGCGAACGCGGGAATTCCCGCGAGAACGGCACGGAACGCGCGTGGGACACGGAATCGTATTCCACGCCCGAAATCGAACGCGTAGCTACATTCGCCTTTGCGCGTGCAGAGAACCGCGGGCGGCGGCTGTGTTCCGTCGATAAGGCCAACGTGCTCACCAGTTCGCAGTTGTGGCGCCGCACCGTCACCGCCATGAACGCGGGTTATCCTACCGTGAAGCTCGAGCACATGTACGTTGATAACGCCGCGATGCAATTAACGTTGCGGCCCGCGCAATTCGACGTGATGCTCAGCACCAATATGTTCGGAGACATCTTGAGCGATGCCGCCGCCGCGCTGGTGGGGTCGATCGGGCTGATTCCTTCGGGCAGTTTCGGTAACACCGCGCCGCTGTTTGAACCCATCCATGGTTCGGCGCCATCGCTAGTCGGGACAGACTCGGCGAATCCCGTGGCATCGATCCTCAGCGCTACCATGATGCTGCGCGATGCTTTCGGGCTGACGCTGGAAGCCGAGTGGATCGAGCAGTCCCTTATGCGCGTCCTCGGCGGTGGCTATCGCACGCCGGATATTATCGAGCCGGGCGCGCACGCCGTGGGCGGTTCGGCGTTCATGGAAATTTTGCGCGAAGAGATGCAGCGCACGCTCGAACACGCGGAGCGCTACGGATGGGGAGTCTAATAAGCGAATCCGTTCTGCCAGCTCCACGACATCGTGGAGACGATTCTTCTGCGGGCTGTATTGCGAGAAGCTCTCAGGGATGCTATTTTTATTCTTCCCGGACGCTTACGCCCGAGTAAGCACAGGGATACCAGGTCGCATCTTTCCGGGCGCTAGCTGTCACTCCGTCCAGGCCAATCTATCTTGAGACCAATCGATATTGAGAATGGTCGAGAAATTTTCTAGGATGCGTGGAGCCGTGTGTCACGGGTGTACGTAAGGGAAGCTGTAACTTGGCGGCGCCAAGTATTGAGACACATTGGAACAACACACCAATTCGGAAAAAGCCGCTGACCGCACGATGAGCGAAGCGGTCATCTACTGGCGCGTCGAAGGCTCCCTCTTGGAGTTGGGCGCTTTGCGCCCCGTGGGATTTTTCACCTGGAATGGCCGGAGTTTTTCGGAACGCTGGGCCCGCCGCGTGGGGATGGCCGGAATGGCGCTAGTGCGCCCGTTTGCCTACCTCGCGAGCCGTACCTTTGCTACACGCTTTCTTCACACCCTGCTGCGCGGCGTTACCCGCGACCGCTTGGATCTGCTGGGGGAAGAATATTTTCACTATGTGTTGAAGCCACAGCTTCGTCCGCAAGCCGCTGAGCAGCTCGTGGCCGCGGTGCGCCGTGGCGAGAAAATTATGCTGGTGGGGCAATTGCTGGAGAGCGTGTTGCGCCCTCTGGCGGCGCACTTTGGCGTGGACAATTTCATCGCCAATCGCCTGGCGTTTCGCGATGGCGTAGCCACCGGAGGGCTGGCGGATCCGAGCGTGCGTCCGCGAGGCCCAAGATGCCGGCCGGCAAGGCTGTAGCGGTATTTGGTGACGAGCCGCGCGTGCAACGTTTGTCTGTGCGCGAAACTCTGGCCAAGCGCAACATCCTCTTGATCGGCGTTACGGGATTTATCGGCAAGGTGTGGCTGGTTGATCTGCTCGAAAATATTCCTGATATTGGCAAGCTGACGTTGCTGATCCGGCGCAACCGCACGACCTCCGCGCAGCGCCGCTTTGAAAGAATCGTCGAAGAGTCGCCCACCTTCGATACGTTGCAGCAGCGCTACGGAAGAAATCTGGGCGCGTTCCTGAAATCCAAAGTGGAAGTGGTCGAAGGTGACGTGAGTCAGCCGGGGCTAGGTCTGGATGCGGCGGTGCAGGAGCGGCTGGCACGTTCGCTGGACTTGATCGTGAATAGCGCTGGTTTGACGGATTTTAACCCGGACTTGCGCGATGCGCTTTCCTCCAACGTCGATTCCGCGCTCTTTCTGCTTGAGTTTCTAAAGCGCTGCGCCCACGCAGGTTTGATGCATCTCTCCACCTGTTACGTGGTGGGCATGCGTGATGGGCGGGTGACGGAAGAGTTGCAAGACAACTACAACCCTGCCGGCGACCCAGCGTTTGATGCAGAGCGCGAAATCGCCTCGCTGCGCGAAACCATTGAACGCATCGAAGCACGCTCGGAAAGTCCGGAGCTCAGCAATGCGCTGCGTCGCCAGGCGCTGGGGCGCGGCGTGGACGCCGCCGATGCGCCTGCGGACGAGTTGCAAGGCGTCTTGAAACGCAATCGTGCACGCTGGGCCCGCAACCGGCTGGTGCGTGTCGGCCTGAGGCGAGCGCAGCATCTCGGCTGGCCAAATATTTACACCTTCACGAAAAGTCTGGGCGAATCGATTTTGGCGCGCCATGGCCGCGATTTACCCATCGCGATTGTGCGGCCCTCGATCGTCGAAAGTTCCGAGCATTCGCCGTTTATCGGATGGAACGAGGGCATCAATACTTCGGGGCCCCTGTCGTATCTGCTCGGCACCAATTTCAGGCAGTTGCCGACCAACGAAAGAAAATGCCTGGACGTCATTCCCGTGGACATGGTCTGCCGCGGCATGTCGCTGATCGCCGCGGCGGTGATCGCGCGGCATAACGCGCGCATGTACCAGCTCGCAACTTCCGCCATCAATCCCGTCAACATGGGCCGCAGCATCGAGCTCACCGGGCTTGCCCATCGTAAGCACTACCGCCAGCAATCGAGTGTGGACAATTGGTTGAAGGTAAAGTTTGAAACCATTCCGGTATCCAAGCAGCGCTACGAACGGCTTTCGATTCCCATGCAGAAAGCGGTGGTGTCCGGAATCAATCGCGCCGCGATCTCCCTGCGTATGAAGAAAGCTCCGCTGGCCAAAGCCGAGCGCGAACTTTCGCGCGCCGAAAAATTGATCGAATTGTACGAGCCGTTCATTCTGCACAACGAGCACGTATTTGAATCAGAAAACGCCCGGTTGCTTTCTGCCGCGCTACCCCCGGAAGAAAAAGCGGCGTTCGAATTCGCGCCCGAAGCCATTGACTGGTGGGAATATTGGATTAATATCCACATTCCGGCGCTGCGACGCTGGTGCTACCCGCTTATGGAGGGGCGTCCGCTGGAAGCGCGGGTCGCCCGCGAACTCAATTGGTCCGCAGAGCCGCCCAGTGCGGCCTAGCTTCCGGGTGTCGCGCAAATAGCCTGTTATGGCCATCTTTCTCACCGGCTCGACCGGTTATCTCGGCAGCTACCTGGTTGCGGGTCTTTGCACCGGCCATCGCGAACCCTTGAATTTATTGGTGCGCGCAAAATCGTGGCAGGAAGCGCGCGAACGTTTGTGGCTCTCTCTGCAACTGCATTTCGATTTCGCGGAGTTTCAAGAATTTCTCAATACGCGCATGCGAATTTTTCTGGGGGATTTGACCAGCGAGCGCTTTGGTCTGCCGGATGACGAATACCATGCGTTGGTTGACTCCACCGATTCAGTGATTCACTGCGCGGCGTCGCTCAATCGCAAGTCGGAAAAACAATGCCTCAACGTAAATCTTCGCGGCACCCTTGAAGTCATTCAGCTGGCGCGCCGCGGGCAGAATCATCACGGCCTGCGCCGATACTCGCATGTCTCCACGGTTGCCGTCGCGGGACAGCGCCAGGATGAGATCGTTACGGAAGACGCGGCGATCGACTGGGCGCGCTCGGACTACGATCCGTACGCGCGCACAAAAAAGTTTTGCGAACACATGGCCGCGCAGTTGCTCCCCGATGTGCCGCGCACGATTTTTCGTCCGGCCATCGTCTTGGGAGACAGCCGCCGCGCGGAGACCACGCAATTCGATATGGTGCAGGCATTCGATATTCTTTCGCGCTTCCCCGTGCTTCCGCTGCGTCCAAACGATAGAATTGACATTGTGCCGGCGGACTACGTGGGCAGTGCGATCGTGGCGATCCACCAAAAGGCCGCTCCAGCGCACGGGATTTATCACCTGTCGTCCGGCGTGGGCTCGCAGACGTATCGCGAACTTACCGAGGCCTTGGCGCAGACCGGCAGCAGCCGCCGTCCGTGGTATGTTCCAGGGCT
>JBEKVU010000065.1:0-13093 GCA_049513775.1 Candidatus Acidiferrum sp. | reverse complement strand
TGGCGGAAAAGCCCGTTGTCGTCGAGGGTCATCTTGGCATCGAGGGCCACGAGGCGGCCGTCTCCGGTGACGATTACCGGGTTGATTTCGAGCATGGAAGCGTCCGTATCGATGAAGGCGCGATAGAGCGATTGCAAAAATGGCACGGCATGCGTGGCCACTTCGCCGGGCAGGCCCAGACCAAAAGCGATTTTGCGCGCGTGGTACGGCTGCAAGCCCACGATCGGACCTATGGTTTCTTGCAGAATCGATTCAGGATGATCCTTGGCAACTTCTTCAATCTCCATACCGCCCGCGGCGCTGCCCATCAGGATTATTTTGCCGGAGGCGCGATCAACCAGCAGGCTGAGATACAGTTCGCGCTTGATGTCCAAGCCTTCCTCAATCAGCAGACGCTTGACGATGCGTCCCGACGGCCCGGTCTGAATGGTGACCAGGTTCATGCCGAGCATGTGGCTGGCGATTTCCGCGGCTTCGTCCGGCGAGTGCGCCAGTTTCACGCCACCCGCTTTGCCCCGCCCTCCGGCGTGAATCTGCGCCTTAACCACCACAATGTTGGACTTGAGGCGTTGCGCGGCCTCGCGAGCTTCTTCCTTGGTAAAAGCGACTTCCCCGCGCGGGGTGGTGACACCGTAACGGGCAAGGATCGCTTTCGCTTGGTACTCGTGAATCTTCATCACGCATCCATCAGTGCTAGAATTTTGTTGCTCCGAACACAGCAGTTTACTCGGAAACCGCGAGGCGGGGCAAGGATGGGGAAATAACCCACTATTCGGAGCACAATTCCCGCGCGAAATTTTCGGGCTATCCACAACGTGCAGGGTGAGTCGATGCAAATACGCCGCTTGCTGCCCGCGGATGCCGCGTTATATCGAGACATCCGCCTCGAAGCGCTGCGCCTCTCGCCGGAAGCCTTCGGCAGCACCTTTGAGCGGGAGAATGCGCAAACGCTGGAGTGGTTTGCGCAGCGCTTGGGTAATTCAGACATGTTTGGCGCATTTTACGGCGCAGAAATCGTTGGCACCGCGGGTTTATTATTCGGAACGGGCCGGAAAGAGGAACATAAGGGCCGGCTCGTGGGCATGTACGTTCGGCCGGACGCGCGAAAAAGCGGCGTTGGGCGGCGACTCGTCGAGGCCATCCTGGACTTTGCGCGCCCGCGAATCGAGATCGTCCAACTGGCGGTTGTCAGCGAGAACCACAAAGCGATCCGCTTGTATGCAAGCCTCGGCTTCGTGGCGTTTGGACTCGAAAAGAACTCGCTCAAGGAAGGTGGCCGCTACTATGACGAGGTCCACATGGCCAACGAACTCCGGAGCGCTTGAAATTGTCGCCCTGAGATAGCCGTACGGAATCCTCCGCCGATGGTGTCTAAAGTATAGGCAAACGGGGTCATATCGCGACCAAAGCTCATAACGGAAGGGGAGCAAGGCAGCAGACACCCACTGGGGGACTACCGTACTATCGACGCTCCACCTTCCGCTAGCACCAAAGCTTTCCTACTCTACCTCCTGGTGGTTTGCATCCTCTCGAACGCAAAGCTCGTCAAGACGTGGCTACGGGCCGCTCCTTTTAGACTCTCGGCAGGCGCGAACACTACCGCGTACGTCGAGTCTCTAAACGATTCCAGCGCCAGCCTTAAGCGCTGAGGGAACTAACGCTGCTTCTGTGGGGACTCTTTACGTCCATCGGCCTGTACGACGCATGTAAAGGCTTGCTGAATACCAAAGTCGTAGGAATGGTAATGGTGTTCGCATTTCAAGATATGTCGGCGAATCTCGCTATGACCCTATCGGTGGTGCTGTTCTCGTTTCTGGTCCGGTGGCATATGCTACGGCGAATCGAAATCCTTCGCCGCCTACCCAATTAGCCTCCGAGCTGATGCCTCAGTTATCCAACACTTGAGAAAAAAGAAGCGCGCTCGGGTTAGAATTCGTAACACTTTCTGCAAAGCATGGGGCTCATCTGAAAATCTCGACGATCGAACATCTTGAAACTGGAAGATTTCTAACCCGCGCGGAAGCCTCCGCGCTTATGGATGAGTTACTCGACGGCCGGCTGGAAACGCCGCAGATCGTGCGGTTTTTGGCGGCCATGAACAGCAGGCCAGTTCGCGCCGAAGAACTAACGGGGTTTGCCCAAGCGATGCGCAAGCGGGCCACGCCAGTATTCCTTGCTGATGAGCCACGCCCGCAAAACATGGTGGACACGTGCGGGACCGGTGGCGACGGATCGGGAACTTTCAATATTTCGACCGCGGCCGCGCTGGTGGCATCCGCAGCCGGGGCGCGCGTAGCCAAACACGGAAATCGCGCGGCAACTTCACGAGTGGGTTCGGCGGACGTTTTGGAAGCGCTTGGCGTACGCATCGATTTGCCCTTCGCGGACTACGGGCGCGCCATCCGGGAGATCAGCATCGGCTTTTTTTTCGCGCAAGCCGCGCACACCGCCGCGCGGCACGCCGCCGCGGCGCGCAAACAAATTGGCGTGCGCACGGTTTTCAACCTGCTCGGTCCACTAACGAATCCGGCGGGCGCGCAATCGCAGGTGCTGGGGGTCCCGTCGCCTGAAGTGATCGATGTGGTGGCGGCGACGCTGGCCGAGCTTGGCGTGACCCGAGCGTTCGTGGTGCATGGCGCAGGCGGCATGGACGAAATCTCGCTGGCCGGTGAGACGCTGGTTGCGGAAGTGCGCAAGGGAAAAATTTCGCGTTATACCGTGACGCCCGAGACGTTTGGTGTGAAGAATGCGCCCCTCGCGGCGCTTGCTGGCGGCAGCGCCCAGGAGAACGCTGAGGCCATCCGCCGAGTCTTGCGCGGCGAAGCATGTGCGGCACAGGACGTGGTGCTCATCAACGCAGCGGCAGCGCTCACGGCAGCCGAAGTCGCGCCGGATTTCCGCGATGGCGTAGCGTTGGCGCGTGAAGCCCTCCGCACGGGACAGGCTCATGAGAAACTGGAAGCGTTGGTCAAGTTCACGAATCCGTGAACCGGCTCGGACGAACTGGGCGACGGCCGGAAGGTGCCCACGTCCCTAGTGATGAACTCGATATCTCCGGCAAAAACCTCAGAAGACGGAAGTTACGGGGCGGGGCAGCAGCCGCGAGTCCGGGCTAGAGTACTCTGTGGAAAACATTGTGGAAACCGCAGGTACTTACTTGGCACCGCACCGCTTGGCCTCTTGCTGGCCCAAAACGGGCAGGCGGAAGCTCAATGTAACATACTGTTCTTACTAGACTTAGCGCGATGACCCGCGTTTTCCCAGCCAAATATTACGATTCTGCAACGAGGATCTTAGTTTTCACATTTGCACAGATGCTCGTTGGCGGGTCGCGCTCACCTACGGAATTCTGGCGCGTCCGCGAACCCCTTTGTTTAGAGGTGAGTACCTACTGCTTCGCGAGCCGGGCGACGCCCCTTGCGATCTTGGCCACGAGTTTGCGAGGGTCAAACGAGGGTCGCGTCGGGCGCAGGATACGGCGGGGGCTTTTTTTTCGAACGGGGAATGGCTCGCGATGCTGGCGAAATGGACAGCGTGCCTGGCACCGCAGCGCCAGCCGTTGACGGGTACGGAGGTGGAGTCTATAGTGAATTTGCGGTGCTGTCTTGCACACGCAGGCGGCCTACGCCCGCCGTATGGCGCCCATGAACCTTCCCAACGCATTGACGCTGCTCCGGATATTCTTCGTGCCCGTGTTGATCGTAGTATTGCTGACGCGCAGCCCCAATATTGAGATGCTGGGCTTTACCATGCACTTCGAATTTTGGGGGGTGCTGATTTTGCTGACCGCGGCGGCCACCGACTGGCTGGACGGTTACCTCGCGCGGCGCCGGTCAGAGGTCACGACACTTGGCATTTTACTTGACCCGATCGCCGACAAGCTGCTGATTTCCGCGGCGTTCGTTTCCCTGGTGGACATGCATCTGGTGCCGGGCTGGATGGTGGTGATCATTATCGGGCGGGAATTTACCGTGCTGGGTTTGCGCAACATCGCTTCGGCCGAGGGCTTTACGATCGAAGCTTCGGTGCTGGGAAAGACCAAGATGGTGTTGCAGGTGTGTGCCGTGGCGGTATTGATTGCCGGCGCGCGTCATCCGTCGCTGCACTTCATCGCCAAAATTCTGTTGTGGCTGGTGGTGGTTAGCGCACTGGTATCCGCGGCGCAGTACTTTCTGCGCTTCTGGGCCAAGGTGGATGACCGTATCAAGCAACGCCGAACGTTGCGCATGCTGGAATCGCGCAAGAATTCGCAAGACGCCGTGCCTCTTTGAGCCGATTTTTGGCGCCAGCAGGTTTGGAAGGGCCCTGAATAGCGGCATTTCTGCATCGTGACGGTTGCAGGCCACAAAGAAAAAGACCCACTGGAATGACCGGCGGGTCTTTTTTGCTGTGTCCTTAAAGATTATTCGATTTCGACGTAATCTCCGGCGTATACCTCGGTACTACTGAAGGTAATCAACACGGTCGCGGAGTTTTTGCTGACATTGAGGACGATAGCTTCGCCCAACACCTCGCGCGGCAAGTCTTTCCACGAGTATTTTTCCGGAGTGCTGCCGAAACCGTAGAGTTTGTACTGATAGTCGGCGGTCTGCGGAACGTTCTCGCCCGGTTCGCCTTGATGACGGAAAATGCGCAGATAGTCGCCGACTTTGACGCCTTGCGCAGAGCCCAAGTTCACGAACACGGTGCTGTTCTGGCCATAAGACTCGGCATAATCGAACCCGATCACCATGGTGCCAACGGGCTTGCCGCTCACGGGAGCAAAATGGTCGAAAGTCGCTGGATCCTTGAACGGCGGCGAAGGACGCTCCACGTAGGGACGCAGAATGTCTCCGCGCTGCATGTAGTCGCAGGAGAAGATGACTTCCGCGATAGAGACTTTGGGTTGCACGTTGATCACGCGAACCTGGCCCGCGTCCAGATAGGACGTGCCCATAGCCTTCGTGAGCTTGGACTGCCACTTGAACCAGTGCACGTTGTCGGAGAGCGGATCCCTTTCGTGGCGCACAACCATGAAGCGGTCGCCCACGCGCACGCCCTGATCCTGGCCGCGGTTGATGTACACGCTGTCGCCGCGAGAAAAAGTGATTTTATATTCCGACTGCTCGCCGGAGATCAGGCGGATTTCATCAGGAACCTTCTGATCGGCGTAGAACCCGGAACAGTTGGCCGCGGAATAGCCCGGTTGCTGCCCGAGCGGCGCGGACTGCGGTAGACTCTGTGCCGAGGCTGCGGCGGCGCCCAGAAAAATCGACAAGGAAAAAACGGCTAAACTAGCGCGCATGTAAAACTCCTTCGAAAACACGCCCTAAGGGCCGTGCGGGGACTGTGCTTAGCGAAAATAACAGGGGCCTAGTACCGCGTCAACGAAATGGACGGGGATGCTTTACATATTTGATACGGTGGACCATACGTGGAGTAGATTACTTATTTTCAATGAGTTACGGGAGATTCAGGGCTCATGAGGACCTTCGGCAACGGGCTGCGACGCCTGTGCGGTGTGGTGGCGGCGCTAGACGCGGGCGAAATGCGCCGCGACGTACGGCGCGCGCTGGCCCTTACCTCGACGGTCGAGCTGCGGCTTGACTGGCTGCGCAGCGACGCCGAACGGCACAGTTTTTTGCAGTGGCTCAGCAAACAGAATTTCAAGGGCGCTACTTTTATTGCCACGTGCCGGCGGGTGGCGGGCGGCGGGAGGTTGACTGGCGATATTTCGCGTGAGCTGTTTTGGTTGATTGCCGCGCGCGAGGCCGGGTGTGCGTGGTGCGACGTGGAGATCGAGACCATGCGTGATTTGCCGGATCAATCTGTACGCGACTACGCGGTGCCGAAGAGCGTTATGTTGTCGGTGCATGACTTTGCGCGCACGCCACCGCTGCCAAAAACACTGGGCGCCGGTGTGCATGGCGAAGCAGATGCGGTGAAGATCGCGGCGCACGCGAAAACGTTGGGTGATGGGCTTCGATTGCTGAAACTTGCCAAGAAATCGCAAAATTTTGTGGCCGTGCCCATGGGGGAAGTCGGGCTGCCGCTGCGGATTCTGGCGCTGCGCGAAGGCAGCGCGCTGGCGTATGCGGCGGTTCGAGAATTGACTGCGCCGGGGCAAGTGTCGTTGCACGAGATGAAGGAGCTTTACCGCGTCCATGAACTGAATCGCGCGACAAGAGTTTATGGCGTGATTGGCGAGCCGATCGGGCATTCGCTTTCGCCGCTGCTGCACAATACCGGTTTCGTGGCCGCCGATGCAAACGCGGTCTTTCTGCCATTTCTGGTGCATCGGCTTTCTGAATTTCTGGCCGCGGTGCCGGAGATGGTAATTCGCGGTTTCAGTGTTACCTTGCCACACAAGCAGACCATCCTGAAATATTTGGCGACGTGTGACGAATTGGCGGCACAGATTGGCGCCGTGAATACCGTGACCGTGCGGCGCGATGGCTCGTTGCATGGATCGAATACCGATTACGTTGGAGTTTTGCGCGCGCTCGAGAAGCACTTGAAGCTGCTCAAGAGCCGTATGCTGATTTTCGGCGCGGGGGGCTCGGCGCGAGCGGCGGCCTTTGCATTGGCGCGCGCGGGGGCCTATGTCGTGATTTGCGCGCGGCGCGAAGAAGCGGCGCGCGAGCTTGCAAAAGCCTGCGGTGGCGAAGTTGTGCCGCGACGAGCACTGTTGACGGAGAAATTCGATGCGGTGCTGAATGCCACGCCGGTTGGCATGCATCCGCATGCGGGCGTTTCGCCGCTTGCGGCGCGCGAGTTACACTGTCGAGTCGTGATGGACCTGATTTACCGACCGCTGAGGACCGCACTCTTGCAGATCGCCGCGCACAAAAAGATGATCGCTATTTCTGGAGTGGAAATGTTTGTGGCGCAGGGCGTGGCGCAGTGGGAACTGTGGCGCGGCAAGCGCGCGCCAGAGCGCCAGATGCGCGCGGCGGTGCTGGCGGCGCTGCAAGAAGAAGCGCCTGCGGGCGCGGGGAAGAAATCGCGGAGCCGCGCATGATCCAGCCGGACTTTAAAGAATTTCAGCGGCTCGCGAAGCAGGGCAATCTCATTCCCGTGTACGACGCGTTCTCCGCGGATCTGCTTACACCGGTGAGCGCGTATCTGCGCATTGCGCAAGGCGCGCGCTACTCCTTTCTACTGGAAAGCGTGGAGGGCGGCGAAAAAATCGCGCGCTACACCTTTGCAGGGGCAAATCCGGAGGAGGTGTTTCGCTATGCGAACGGCGCTTGCGTGCTGGAGAGTCACGACCGGCTGGTTTGGGAAGAACGCGATCCGGTAACGTTCTTGCGCGCGCGCATGGAGCGTTTTCGTCCCGTGCGCTTGCCGGGGTTGCCGCCGCTGGTGGCTGGAGCGATCGGATATTTTTCGTACGATATGGTACGGCTGATTGAACGGCTGCCGAAGCGTTTGCGCGACGACATCGGCTTATACGACGCGCAACTGATGTTCTATCACGGCATTCTGGCGTTCGATCACGTGCAACACCGCTTGTGGGTGGTGCGCAACGTTTATACCGGGGGCAAAGGCAGCTTACGAACAAAGTACAACGCGGCGGTGAAAGAGATTGCGCGCACGCGGAAGGTGCTGGACGAACCGGCGGCGACCGAACGTGCGGCGGAAAACAAGAGCCGCAGAAAACGCGCGCAATCAAAGGTTACTTCTAACTTTCGCAAGCCGGAGTATTTCGCCGCCGTGCGCAAGGCCAAAGAATACATCCGCGCGGGCGATATCTTTCAGGTGGTCATCAGCCAGAGATTCTCGGCGAAAACCTCCGCGACGCCTTTTGAAATTTACCGGCAGTTACGGGCCGTCAATCCTTCGCCTTATCTATTTTATTTGCAGATGAATGACGTAGCGGTGGTGGGGAGTTCGCCGGAAATGCTGGTGAAAGTGCAGGGGCGCGACGTATTTTATCGCCCGATTGCTGGAACGTTGCCGCGCGGCAAAGACGAAGCGGAGGATTTGCACCGCGAAAAAGAACTGCTGGCCAGCGAAAAAGAGCGCGCGGAACATATCATGCTCGTCGATCTGGGGCGTAATGACTTGGGCCGTGTCTGCGACTACGGCACCGTGCAGGTGGAAAAACTGATGACCGTGGAGCGCTATTCCCACGTGATGCATCTGGTTTCGAGCTTGCGCGGGCGATTGCGCGAAGACGTCGACTGCTTTGACGCACTGATGGCTTGCTTCCCCGCGGGTACGGTTTCCGGAGCGCCCAAAGTTCGCGCCATGGAAATCATCGAAGAGCTGGAACGCACCCGGCGCGGGATTTACGCCGGCGGCGTGCTGTATCTGGATTTTGCCGGCAATCTCGACTCATGCATCGCGCTGCGCACGATGGTCATCAAAAATGGTGTGGCGCACATTCAGGCCGGCGGCGGCATTGTTGCGGATTCCAGCCCGGCGGGAGAATATCAAGAGAGCGTGAACAAGGCGGGCGCCTTGCTCAAGGCATTGGAGTTGGCGCAGACGAGATGAGGCAGCGGAAGTAAATGACCTAAAAAAAGTAGAGGAAGCACGACCGCGAAGTGCGGGACGAGGGTTGCTGTGATTTTGCTGCTCGATAACTACGATTCGTTTACCTATAACCTGGCGCAGTATCTGGGCGAGCTGGGCTGTAATGTGCAAGTGCATCGCAATAATAAAATTTCCGTGGAAGAGATTGAGCGGCGTAAGCCGGAAAAAATTGTGATTTCGCCGGGACCATGCACACCGCAAGCAGCAGGCATTTCGGTGGAATTGATCGAGCAGCTTGCAGGAAGGTGTCCTATTCTCGGCGTGTGCTTGGGACATCAAGCGATTGGCGCGGCGTTTGGCGGAAAAATCGTGCGGGCGCCGAAACTGTTTCATGGCAAAACCAGCGAGATTCATCATGACGGCAAGGGTGTCTTCGAGGATTTGGATGATCCGTTTACGGCGACGCGTTACCACTCTTTGATTATCGAGCGGAAAACATTGCCGAAAGAATTGACGATTACTGCGGAAACGGCCGACGGCATCATCATGGGTGTGCGGCATAAGAAACACAAAATTGAAGGCGTGCAGTTTCATCCGGAGTCCGTGCTTACCGATTCGGGGAAACAATTGTTGAAGAATTTTCTTTCGCTCTAACTTCATCTGATCGCCCGCGAACGGTACCCAGACCTCACCCACGCCCGGAGACCACGCACTATCGTCATTCCGAGCGCAACGAGGAAATGACACGATCTAGAATTTCTTACGTCCGGGCAAGCTGGGGCGCAGCATGCTGGGCCCTCTACAAAGGCGACGGCGTTAGAGGCCGGCTAGGACGGCAGCGTAGATTTCTATGCCGCGCCAGAGGTGGCCGAGGCGCAGGTTTTCGTCGGAGCTGTGCTGGTGATTGTCGTAGTTGACGATGGGAACGCCGACCCATGGGATATCCAGGTTCTCGAAAATGTACATGGGGACGCTGCCGCCGAGCGTCGGGGCTACGACCGTGTCGTTATTTGTGGCGGCTTGCACCACACTGATTAGCAATTGTGAAATGGGCAGTTCCATCGAAGTGCGCGAAGCGCGATAGTTGAAATCGCCCTTAGTTACCTTGGCTATGTGATCGTGGGCGAGGCGTTCTTCTTTCGTCGGCTCCGCGCTGGTGATAAAAAAATTCTGTTTGCGAATGTACTCGAGAATCTGATCGTACTTCTTATCGGGATCCTCACCCTTTACAAGGCGCACATCGAGCGAGGCTTCGGCTTTTTCTGGGACCACGTTCTGCGCCTGTTCGCCGACGTACGCACCGCGTATTCCGCGAATATTCAGCGAAGGCTCCTGCAGTAGCTCCACGAGCTTCTTCCCCGCTCCATCCGGTTTGCTAAATTCCAGATCGTGCATGAGCTGCGCGTCATTGTCAGGCATTCCTTCGAGCGCTTTTTGTTCTACTGGGCCAAGCGGGATTACGTCGTCGTAAAATCCAGGAATGAGCACGTGGCCCGTTTCATCTTTCATCGACGCCAATAGGCGCGCTAATTCCAGCGCGGGATTAGGCGCCCAGTTGCCATAGTGGCCGCTGTGCAACGCGCGGATGGCGCCGTAAACTGTAACGTCGAATCCGAGGACGCCGCGATTGCCGAAGAAAATCAGCGGGCGGCCGCTCTGGTGCACCGGGCCGTCCCCGGTGATGAGCACGTCGGCATCGAGAAGATTTCGGTGCAGCAGCAGGGTGCGCTCGAGATCGGGCGAGCCGGCTTCTTCTTCGCCTTCCAGGATGACTTTGAGATTCACGCTCAGCGGGATATTTTTTGCACGCAACGCATCGATGGCGGCGAGCAGCGCGATGATGGGCGATTTGTCGTCGGAGCTGGAGCGCGCGTAGATGCGCCAGTCGTCCTCGTAAATGGCGGGGTGCTGCGGAGTGCCTTCGGGGAACGGGATGCGCTTGCCGCCGGCTTCGAGGGCGTTGCTGCGCAGCACCGGCTCGAACGGCTTGCCTCCGTCTGACCACGCGGCGGGATCGACCGGCTGCCCATCGTAGTGCGCATAAAAAATAATGGTGTGCGTGGCATCGGGAACGGTGAGTTTGCCGAAAACCACCGGGCCGCGGTCCTTGATGCTGAGCAAGTGCGTCTCGATGCCGCGAGCTTCGAGGAGTTCGACAAGGTGGCCGGCGTTTTTCTGGATGTTCACGGTGTCCGAGGCGATGTTAGGGATGGCCAGGAAGTCAGAGAGCTCGCGCACGATGCGGTCTTCGTTGCCCATGCGGTAGTCGCGAACTTCTTGCGTGATTTGCGCGGGAGTGAGGCGCACAGGCTTTTGCGCCAGGGAACTCGTGGCCTGTACTAGCAGCATTGCAAGGATCGCAAAGACGCGGATGAATATAGCCAAGAGGCCGATTCCTCACTTTACTCGGAACGAGAGGTTTACGCGGTGAGCGCGAATTAACGATTGTAACAGGCCTGCGGATGGTGGCGAGACAGTGGAACGCCGGAAGGGTGTGGACCCCCTAGGGTTCCGTGAAAACTTGTGAAAACACAGGGACTTTACTAAGTCCCTGTGTTTTCACAACGCCTCCGAAAGCGGCCGCTACAAAAGGCAGATCCCGCGGGTCAGATTAAGCGGGGGCCGCGGAGCAGGCGGACGGGGAGCATGAAGATGGCGGTGAGCAGGGCGAAGACGCCGTGGACGGCGATTCCGGCGATGCGAAACGGCAGCGTAATCAGCCAGATAAACGGATAGGCGATCAGCGCGAGAAGGGCCAACGGCCAGCAGAGCATGAACAAGAAGATCCAGAGGAGGAAAGCGATCATGGTGCGTTCTCCTGTAGTCATTTACGCAACGGCGGCGGGAAATGTTCCCGCAAATTTATAGTCCTTCAGGCGGAGGCTGCGGACCACGGATTCCGGGACTTCGGCATCCAGAAACATATGCGTATCATCAACTTCCGAGCGAATGACTTTGCCCAATGCGTGGATGAGAGCGAGCTTGCGGCCTTCGGCTAGCGGCATGCGGAGGGAGACCGAGACTGCGGGATCCGTGGGCATGGCTTGGTCAACGCGGCGGAGCAGTTCGTCGATGCCCTCGAGGGTGAGTCCGGAAACGAGGACCGGGGAGCAGTCTCGGTCGGCGTTCTGGGCGCCATTGCGCGAGCCATCGCCTTCCGAAACATGGCTTTTTGAACCCACCCGCTGCACGCAATCATCGTCGCCATATTCCACGTGATCTTTTCCCGTTTCGTGCGAGAGAGTTTTGCGCTCTTCGGGTGTGAGGCGATCGATCTTATTCAAGACGCGCAGCACGGGGGTCTCTGCGACGCCCAGCTCGTCGAGAATTTTGCGGACTTCTTCATCAAGTTCCGCGTGGTGCGGATTGGAGACGTCGCTGACGTGCAGAATGAGCGCCGCTTCCTGCACTTCTTCGAGCGTGGCACGAAAAGCAGTGAGCAAGCCTTTGGGAAGATCGCGGATGAATCCCACGGTGTCGGAGACCAGCACACGGCGGTGCGAGGGCAAGCGGACGGCGCGAATCGTGGGATCGAGCGTAGCAAACATGCGCGAGGAGACCAGGACCTCGGCGCTGCTCAGTGCGTTGAAGAGCGTGGACTTGCCGGCGTTGGTATAGCCGACTAGCGCGATGGTGCCCAGCGGAACGGCGTTGCGCGCTTCACGCCGGAGAGCACGCTGCTTGCGGACCTCCTCGATGGCGGCTTTGATTTTGCTGACGCGGTCGCGGATACGGCGTCGGTCGGTCTCCAGCTTTTTTTCTCCAGGGCCGCGAACGCCGATGCGGCCCGCTCCACCTCCTGCGCCGCCCGAACCGCCGCCGCCGCTTTTGCCGCCGAGGCGGGACATCGCGGTGCCTTTGCCGGTGAGGCGCGGCAACAGGTAGTTGAGCTGCGCCAATTCCACCTGCAGCTGGCCTTCGCGGCTGCGCGCATGACGGGCGAATATATCCAGGATCAATTGCGTGCGGTCGATGACGCGGCGCTCGGTGAGCTCTTCGATGTTGCGCTGCTGCACGGGAGAAAGATTGCTGTCAAAAATGATGAGTTGCGCCTGATGGGCATTGGCTTCCGCGCGGATTTCGTCCAGCTTGCCGCGGCCGACGAGCGTGGCGGGGTCGGCGGAGTCACGCACCTGAAAAACGGTGGAGACGATGGCGGCGCCGGCGCTGGTAGCTAGTTCAACCAGCTCGAGCAGCGATTCGCGGCCTTGCTCGCCGGCGGGCATGCCGGGAAAGCGCGGGGCGCGCTTCCAGCCGATACCCACGAGCAACGCACGCTCGGCGTTTGAAACTTGTTGTGGCGATTTGGTCACGAACAATTACCTTGGACAGTTTTCCTGAGCGGTGAGGGACAGGCGACCGTCGAGGCAATTATACGCTGGTGACGGAGCGGCTGCGAATTCAAAGGCACGGGTCTGAAGACCCGCCGCTACAACGCTTTAGACGCTGCTGGACTTCAGCTTGAAGCTGGGGATCGTCACCAAAGGCCGCGAACCAGGTTACGTTCTGTTCGCGGCGAAACCAGGTTTGCTGGCGCTTGGCGTAGCGGCGGGTGGATTGTTGGATGGCGGAGCGGGCTTGTTCCAATGACCATTCGCCGCGCCTGACGGCGGCTAGTTCGCGATAGCCGATA
>JBEKVU010000064.1:0-22410 GCA_049513775.1 Candidatus Acidiferrum sp. | reverse complement strand
GCAGGCGCTGCATCCGGCGCTGCGCGTCGCCGAGCAGGTGCGCGATGTGCTGGCGGCGCATAAAAATCTTTCGCGCGAGGCCTTGCGCGAAAAAGTGATGCAAGTGCTCGTTGCCGTTTTTCCCACCGAGACCGAGCGCATCGCGCAGTCGTATCCGCACCAGCTGAGCGGCGGGCAGCGGGCGCGCGTGTTGATCGCGCAATCGATTTGTTGCGAGCCGGCGTTGATCGTGGCCGATGAACCAACGGCATCACTCGATCCGGAGACGCAACTGGAGGTTTTGCTGCTGTTTAAGCGGTTACGCGAGGAGTTCCATCTTTCTTTGATCTGGATCACGCACAATCCGGCATTGCTGGCGGGGTTTGCGGATCGTGTGATGGTTGTGTACGCGGGGAGGGTGGCGGAGATCGGCCCGACGGCTGAAGTGCTGTTGTCGCCGCGGCATCCGTACACGCAAGCGTTGCTGCGTTGCCTGCCGCCTGGCGTGGGGGATGGGCTCGCTGCGCGGAAGACGGCACTTTCCGCGATTCGCGGCGAAGCTCCGGTGACTGGGCTTGCTGCTGACCAGTGTTTGTTTGAAGCGCGCTGTGATGATCGGCGTGACGTTTGTTGTGAGCGCAAACCGGCGATGGTGCAACTAAGCGACGAAATGGCTGGGCGCGGGCGCGGCGGACATACGGTTTCCTGCGTAAAGTACGTCAGCTCGATAAATTCGTGAGGCACGAACTTGGAAGCGCTGCTGCGGGTTGAAAATGTCGTGAAGCACTATAGCGGAGGGGGCGCGTTTGGAGCGAAGCGCGAAGTGGACGCGTTGAAAGGCGTTTCGCTGACGATTCATGCGGGGAGGACGCTGGCGTTGGTGGGGGCGTCGGGTTCCGGGAAGAGCACTTTGGCTTTGTGTATGACGGGGCTCGAGCCAGTGAGTTCCGGCCGGATATGGTTTGCGGAGAGGGAGATCACGAAATTGACGACCCGGGAGCGACGCGTCGTTTGTTCCAAGGTGCAAATGGTATTTCAGGATCCGGCGAGTTCCCTGAATCCTCGAATGAGCGCGCTGGAGCTAGTGATGGAACCGCTGCGGATCCAGAGGCGCGGCGATCGCCGGGCATGGCGAAAGCGAGCAACGGAGTTATTGGAACGCGTTGGCCTTCCCGGGGGAAAGCTGAATCAATCGCCTCGGGAATTCAGCGGGGGGCAACGACAAAGGATTGCCCTCGCACGGGCTTTGGCTTTGGCTCCGAGATTATTGATTTTGGACGAAGCGCTCTCCGCGCTGGACTGCTCGGTGCAAGCGCAAATCGCCAATTTGCTGCTGGAGTTGGAGTCCGAGCTAGCGCTGACGTGCGTGTTTATCACTCACGATATGGCGATGGCTGCGCATCTCGCGGATGAAATTGCCGTGATGGCGCACGGAAGCATTGTGGAAATGGCCAGCGCGGCGCGTTTGATGAGCGCGCCACAGCATGAAGTGACGCAACGCATGTTGCTGGCTGCGCGCGGGATGAACTACGTGGCCGATGCGCCGCGCGTGGTCTGATGCGCTACCTGGCGCGACGGCTTGCGCAAGCGGCTCTTCTGTTGCTCGGCGTCTCCATTCTTACGTTTCTCTTTTCCGCGTTGGCACCTGGGAATTATCTGGATGATATGCGGCTGAACCCGCAAATTTCAGCGGGGACGTTGGCGGCGCTGCGCGCGCAATACGATCTTGATCGGCCGCTGCCGCTGCGTTACGCGCGATGGATGAATTCGGTGGCGCACGGTGAACTCGGGTATTCCTTTGCTTACAACAGTCCGGTGGCACCGCTGCTACGGTTGCGCGCGCGAAATACGCTGCTGCTGACGTTGACCGCCATGCTGCTGGCGTGGGCGCTGGCGCTGCCACTGGGAATCTGGAGCGCGGAGAAACGCGGCGCGTTGCCGGACCGCGCCATATCACTGGCGACCGCGACGCTGATGGTGGTTCCGGACCTGTTGCTGGCGCTGAGCTTGCTGATTATGGCGGCGCGCAGCGGCTGGTTTCCGACGGGCGGAATGGTTTCCGTTGACTTCGCGGAGCTTTCGGGCGCGGGCAGATTTCGCGATCTGTTGATGCACATGGCCCTGCCGGTGACCGCGTTGGTTCTAGCGGCGTTGCCGACGCTGGTGCGGCACATTCGTGCGGCGGTAGGTGACGAGCTGGCCACGCCTTTTTTTCGCGCAGCCATGGCGCACGGGATTTCTCGGCGCAAGCTATTGTACCGCTATGCGTTGCGTGCGGCGGCCAATCCGCTGATCTCTCTTTTGGGATTTAGCGTCGGAACGCTTTTGAGCGGTTCGCTGATTGTGGAAATTGTGATGAGCTGGCCGGGGCTCGGGCCGCTGTTGCTCGAGGCAATCCTGGCGCGGGATTTGTATGTGGTCATCGGCGGCGTGCTATTTTCCACGGTCTTCCTGGTGTGCGGAAATTTCCTGGCCGACATGCTGCTGTACTGGGCAGATCCGCGGATTCGAGCGCGATGATGCAACGCCGGCGGATTATGCGGTGGGTCGTGGCGCTTTTCGTTCTGCACGCCGCGGTTGCCGGCGCGGGATTTCTAGCGCCGTATGATCCGGTGCAGCAGGATCGCGAGCACGTTTATTCGCCGCCGATGCGAATTCATTTCAAGGAGCACGGGCGAATGCACTTGCGGCCGTTTTTCCATGCGCAACGCCTCCGGGAAGGGAGTTTTACCGAGTTCGAGGAGGATACAGAGCGCGCTATCCCCGTGGATTTCTGGGTTACGGGAGCGCCCTACCGATTGCTGGGAGTGGCGGTGTGCCACCGGCATTTATTCGGAGCGCGCGGCGCGCGGCTGTACATTTTGGGGAGCGATGGTTTTGGCCGAGATCAGTTTTCACGCATTTTATACGGCGGACAACTTTCGCTGCTGTCCGGCTTGCTGGGGGCGGCTTGCACGGTGTTCTTCGGCGCGTTGATCGGCACATGCGCAGGATTTTACGGAGGCTGGCGCGATGCGTTGCTGATGCGGGTGGCCGAATTGTTCCTTGCGCTACCGTGGCTGTACCTGTTGTTCGCGTTGCGGGCATTTTTGCCGCTCTCGGTTTCGCCGACGAAGGCCTTCCTGCTGGTGGTGGTGGTGCTTGCCGCAGTGGGTTGGGCGCGTCCGGCGCGGTTGGTGCGCGGGGTGGTGCTGAGCGCGAAAGAGCGCGATTTTGTGCGCGCGGCGCGCGGCTTTGGAGCGGGCGACGCTTACCTGGTGCGCCATCATATCCTGCCGGAAACGCGCAGCGCGCTGTTGACGCAATCGGCCATTCTCGTGCCGCAATTTGTGCTCGCGGAGATGACGCTTTCATTTCTTGGACTGGGGATACCTGAGCCGGTGCCGAGTTGGGGGAATTTGTTGGGGATTTTGCAGCAGTACAGCGTGCTGGTTTCCTACTGGTGGATGTACTTGCCGGCTCTGGCCATCGTGCCGTTCTTTGTAGGATACCAAGGCCTTGCGAATGCATTGCACGAGAATGAAGCGACGGCGAAGATAGATGGGTAGCGTGGAGGCCGCCCATCATGAGACCGTACCGCGCTATTTCCCAGCCCCCGTGCACGGCGCTTCGGCGTCTGCTGGTTTGCGCACTATTTCTTTTGGCGCCTAAATCAAGCTATGCCCAGCAAGCGAAGCCCGCTCAAGAGCTTTTATCGCTTGCTGGCGAGGTGGGCCGTCCTGGCGGGCGGCTGGTGCTAGCGCTTCGAGCTGAACCAAAAACCTTGAATCCGCTTACTGCGGCCGATGCCCCGTCCCGTGAGGTCATCGGGGTAATGCAAGCCGATCTGATTCATATCAATCGCGCGACACAATTGACGGAACCGGCGCTGGCAAAATCCTGGAAAGTTTCCCCGGACGGCTTGCACTACACGCTGGTGCTGCGCCAGGGTCTGCGTTTTTCCGATGGGCAACCGCTGGACGCAGACGACGTTTTGTTCACCATGCGGGTGTACCTGGATGAGGGTGTGCACGCCACACAACGTGATCTACTGATCGTCGGAGGAAAGCCGATCACGGTGCGCAAAGTTGACACCTCGACCGTAATTTTTGAAATGGCGAAACCCTATGGGCCGGGAGAGCGACTATTTGACGGACTGACTATCTTGCCGCGACACCTGCTTGAAAAAGCGTACGCGGAAGGGAAGTTGGCGCAAGCAGGAGGGCTCGCTACCGCGGCGAATCAATGGGCGGGCGCGGGACCTTACCGCCTGAAGGAGTATTCACCTGGGCAAAAACTAGTTCTCGAACGCAACCCCTTTTACTGGAAAGCGGATGCGAAAGGGAATCGACTGCCTTACCTCGACGAACTGGTTTTCCTCTTCGTTCCTACTTCCGACGCGCAAGTTTTGCGATTTCAATCGGGAGAGACGGACATGATCACTCGTCTGGGTGCCGAGAATTTCTCGGTGCTATCCGCCCAACAGCAGCGTGGTTACGCGATGACCGACGCCGGCCCGGGCCTTGAATACAACTTTCTGTTTTTCAATTTGCATGATCTAGGAAGCAACGCTTCTCCGGAAATGGCCGGCAAGGCCAAATGGTTTCACGAGGTGAGGTTTCGCCAAGCAGTTTCCTCGGCGATCGACCGCGATGCGATTGTGCGGCTTATCTACCAGGGCCGCGGGGCGGCGTTGTGGGGACCCGTGACGCCGGGAAATCACCGGTGGTTGGATGCGTCGATTGGACATCCCGCGCGATCGCTGGACCGGTCGCGCGCGCTGCTCAAAGAGGCTGGATTTTCCTGGAAGACGGACGGCCATGGCGCGACCCAACTTCTGGATAGCGACGGCAAAGTCGTAGAGTTTTCCATCCTGACCAGTTCTTCGAACACCGACCGCACGAAAATGGCGGCGCTGATTCAAGACGACCTGAAGGAGCTGGGGATGCACGTTCAGGTGGCACCGCTGGAGTTCCGTTCGCTGATCGATCGCGTGACGCAAACCAGGGAGTACGACGCCTGTTTGCTGGGTCTGGCGAGTTTTGACGTTGATCCAACCGCCGATGTGAATGTGTGGCTCTCGAGTGGTGCACAACACCTCTGGAATCCTTCACAGCAGCATCCCGCTACGCCTTGGGAAGCGGAAATCGACGCGTTGATGGCCCAACAACTGGATGCGCCGAAATTCGAGCAACGCAAGAAGCTATATGATCGGGTGCAGGAAATTCTCGCCGAGCAGCAGCCGATGATTTTTCTCGCCAGTCCCGATATTTTAGCGGGCGCGAAGAACAGTATTGGTAATTTTCACCCCACGGTGCTCGAGCCGTACGTGCTTTGGAACGTCGAGCAGCTGTACGTGCGCGGCCCGCAGGTTAGCGCGAGCAGATGAGCCCGGCGCTCACGCGAGCGGTTAAGAAGGCGCCTGCGGCTTTGAGCGACGCGCGTCTCGTAAAAGAGTGTCTTGCCGGCAACGAAGAAGCGTGGTCCTGGCTGATCGAAAAGTATAAAGCGCTGATCTATTCCATTCCCGTGAAGTATGGATTGCCCGCCCAGGAAGCGGCGGAGGTGTTTCAAGTTACGTGCATGGAACTGTTGGCGCATTTACCAAACCTTCGCGAGCCGCGCGCGCTTCCGAAATGGCTGATGCAGGTGGCGCACCATCAATGCTATCGATGGAAGCAGCAACAGGCGCGACTGGTGAGCCGCGATTCGGAGGATTTGCCGGTGCCCGAAACGCCGGCGATTGCCGATACCCTAGTGCAACAAACGCAGGAAGAGCAGATGCTCCGTGAAGCGATGACGGCGCTTTCGCCGCAGTGCCGCCGCATGATGGAACTGCTTTTCTTCGAGACGCCGGCGCGACCCTATGCGGAGGTGGCCGCGGAACTGGGTTTGGCGTCGGGCTCGATCGGATTTATTCGGCAGAAATGTATTCAAAGATTGCGGCGGCATCTTGACGAAATGGGATTTCGCTAATGCCGGCCGCTCAAACAAAAAATGCTCGAGAAGAATTGTTTGCCGAGCTCGGACGGCTAGACGGCGACGCAGCGCGTGGAAAGTTTGTGGCGCGCCACAAAGCGGTGCTGGTAAATAAGGAAGCCGTCACGCAGCTGGCCGAACTGGTCGTCGAAAAAATTCGCGTTGATACGCGCGAAGCGCTGGCGTTAGCCGATGGCGCGCTCGCCATTGCGCGCGCCTCCCGCCGCAAAGAGAATCTGGCGCTCGCTTTGCGCGCCAAGGCCAACGCGCTGTATGCCAGCGGGAACAACCGCGAGGCGGTCGAGCATCACGAAAAAGCCTACAAGCTCTACGAAACACTCAAAAACCGAAAAGAAGCGGCGCGCACCCTAAGTAGTTCCATCCAGCCGTTAATTCTTCTTGGGGAATACGACCATGCCTTCCAGGCTTCCGAGCGCGCCCGCGAGATTTTCACCGAGCAAGGCGAGACGCGCCGCATCGCCAGCCTTGAGAATAACGTTGGAAATATTTTTCACCGCCAAGACCGGTTCGAAGAAGCCCTCGCGCACTACGAGCGGGCCTATAAAACGCTGTCCGAATACGAGGATTGGGAGCGCGTGGCCATCGCCCTGCACAACATGGCGATGTGCCTGATCAGCTTGAATGATTTTCCGCGGTCGCTCGATTGTTACCAGAAATCCCGCGCACTCTCGGAACGCTACGGTATGCCGTTGCTGCGCGATCAGGCCGATTACAACATCGCGTATCTATATTATTTTCGCGGCGAGTACAGCCGCGCCATTGAGATGCTTTTTGCCACGCGACGCGCGTGCGAGGCCAGCGGCGACGCTTACCACGTCGCGCTGTGCCACCTGGATCTTTCCGAGATCTACCTTGAATTGAATCTCAGCGAAGAAGCGCGCGAAATGGCCCACGAAGGCTTTGTGCGTTTTGAAAAACTAGGCATGGGCTATGAGGCCGCCAAAACCCTGGCGAATGAGGGCATGGCCTACGGTCAGCAGGGAAAAACCGTGCAGGCCCTCGAACGATTCACGACGGCTCGCGAAATGTTCGCGCGCGAAAAAAATCTCGTGTGGCCCTGGCTGCTCGATCTGTATCAGGGATTGCTGCTGTTCCACGAGGGACGCTACTTTGAGGCCCGCCGGCTGTGCTCTGCGGCGGCGGACTTTTTCGATCAGACGATTCTTTCGGGCAAAGCCGCGCTGGCTCATTTATTGCTGGCCCGCGTGGCTTTGCACGTGGGCGAAGTGCCCGTTGCCGCCGCCGAGACCGAGGCTGCGGCAGCGAAAATCGGCGGCTTACAGACACCCGTTCTTACCTACCAAGTGCACATGTTGCGTGCGCAATTAGCGCAGGGACGCGGTGAGCGCGCCAGTGCGCTGCTCTCTTATCGCGAAGCCTGCAAAGCCCTCGAAAACATGCGAAGCCGCTTGCATTCCGAGGAACTGAAAATTTCCTTCGTGAAGAATCGCTTGCAGGTTTACGAAGCGCTGGTGGAGCTGCACCTGAGTGGCGAGCCGGGCGAGATTCTCCCCGAGGAAGCTTTTGGCTGGATGGAGGCAGCGAAATCCCGCAGCATGACGGAGATGATTTTCCAAAGTGGGCAAACTCTGCCGGTGGGGGATGCCGGGCAAAGCGAACTGGTGCGCCGCATTCGCGATTTACGCGAAGAGCTGAACTGGTACTACCACCGCATCGAGCAAGAGCAGTTGCGGCCGGAAGAGAATTCCCCCGCGCGGCTGCAACAACTTCAGGAAAAAGCGGTGTCGCATGAAAACGAGCTTTTGCGGCGGATCCGCGAATTGCCGGCGCAAGAGCGAGAAAACGCGTCCCTCGAGGCGCCGGCTGATTTTTCCCTGGAACGGATGCAAGCCGCCATCCCGGCGGATACCGTGCTGATCGAATACTACACCGCTGCTGAACGCCTGGTCGCCGCGGTCGTGACGCGAAATAAAATTGCTATCGTCCCGGTTTCCGTGGCCTCGCGCGTGCTGCAATTCCTGCATCTGTTCCGGTTCCAAATCTCCAAGTTTCGAATGGGTGCAGCGTATGCCCAGCGTTTTGCGAAACCGCTGCTGCTGGCTGCGCAAGGTCATTTAGAAGCGCTTTATCAGGAGCTTCTCGCTCCGCTCGCGCCGCACATTCAAGAGAAACATCTGGTGTTTGTCCCGCACGGCGCTTTGCATTTTTTGCCGTTTCACGCTTTGCGTGCCGGTGATAAATATCTGTGCGACACGCACACCATCTCCTACGCTCCCAGCGCCACGGTATTCACGTTGTGCCAGGAAAAAAACCGCAAGGATCTGCGCAACTCCCTGGTGATGGGCATTCCAGATGAACGCGCGCCGGAAATTCTCTCGGAAGTGAAATCGGTCGCAGCCTTGCTGCCGCATCCGCAACTGTATCTCGGCGGAGAAGCTACCGTGGATGTGCTGCGTCAGCGCGGCGCAGAAAGCAGCGTGTTGCACGTGGCCACGCACGGTTCTTACCGGCAAGACAACCCCATGTTTTCCTGCATCCGCATGGGCGATGGATATTTGAATCTGTACGACCTCTACCAGATGCGTTTGCCTTCGAAACTGGTTACGCTAAGCGGCTGCGCCACGGGCATGAATTTCGTTTCCGTTGGCGACGAACTCCTCGGGCTGCAGCGCGGCCTATTTTGCGCCGGCGCCACCTCCCTATTGCTCTCCTTGTGGGACGTCCACGATCAAAGCACCGCGAAATTGATGCAAGCGTTCTACAAAAACTATATGGTAGACCACGATTTGCCCGCCGCGTTGCAGTCCGCCATGCACCAGTTGCGGGAAGAAAATCCCCATCCATACTTCTGGGCGCCCTTTGTTCTTGTGGGCAAAATCACTGAATCCAATCAACTTAGCTGATTTCTGCCGACCCTATATTTTTTCGCCCCCAACCGGACCTTATGCCATGAGGGAAGTTGCGGGCATTTCCGCCGGGGGGCGGTGATTTCTACCAGGGCTAAGGAGGGGGAGCGAAATATGGAGCACTTTACGACCGAGGAATGGATCGATTTTGTAAACCAGGTAGTTCCGCAGAGCAAGCAAGGAGCGATGCGCAAACACCTGGGAAGTGGTTGCAAACGGTGCACGGAAAAAATGGCACTCTGGCAAAAAGTTCGAAATACGGCGGCAAGCGAGGCTAATTTTCAGCCGTCGGCAAATACCGTGCGTATCGCGAAGGCCGCCTTCGCGGCTGCGGGAGGGGCTAAGCAACACAAAGAGAGGAAGTCGGCGGTTGAAGTTCTATTCGACAGTTTTTTGCAACCGGCCCTCAGCGGAGCGCGATCCGCAGCCGTAGGGCCTCGGCAAATGTTGTATCGCGCTGATTCGTATCAGATAGACGTTCAGATAGAAGCGCAGGCCGCTGGCAGCGTGTTGGTGGTTACTGGCCAGCTGATGGACGTGAGCAAGCCAGAATTGGTGGGGCGGGGGGCGCGCGTAACGCTCTCCGACGCTCGTGGAAACATGACAGAAATGGTGACCAATCAATTTGGCGAGTTCCGCGGCGAAATTGCCGATTCCGGCGACCTCGAACTCTCCATATTTGGTCCGAGCGAGCAGCCGATCACCATCTCGCTGCGTCATGCGCTCGGCCAGCGGCCCGGGGGTGTGGTATGAAACCCTGCCGCACACGATTTTCTAGCCTTTTGCTCTGCGGTACGCGAGTACCAGGAGCAATTAGTCCTATCGGTTGGCACGGAAAGCACACTCGTACCATTGGCGAAAAGAGATGGTTTTTCGAGAATACTCCCACATCTTTTTTTGCCATGTGAAGGGGTGCATCGGTAGCAGGAGATTTGTGCATCATGGAAGGAACCAAGACGATGAAACGCGTTATCCCATCACTGGCAATTCTGGCTTTGCTGGCCACCCTCGTGGTGCGCCCAGCCGCCGCACAGAGCCGCTACATTGTGCGGACCAACAAAGGTTTGAACTCAGTTCTCAGCCTCTGCCTGTTCGCGAATTGCCAGGTGCAAGGCTCGCTCGACGGGCAGATCGGGCAGACCTATTTGGTCACCTCCACCGGCAACCTGATCTCCAATCTTCTCAACGGTACCGTCAACCTGCTTGAAGCTCTGCTCGGTATCACAAGCATCGAAGCGGACAGACTGCTACCGCTGCCGCAGCAGCCTCTCGCTAGCATCCCATCGACGCTCAGCAACAATATCCCGGTGAACTACTACGGAACGGTGGTGATCTCCGGCTACGTGAACCAGCCGGCCACCCAAATCATTCGTCTCTCCGATGCGCAGCAAGGTTTTAATCTGACCGGTACCGGCATCGTTGCGGTGATCGACACGGGCGTCGACACCACCCATCCTGTGCTGTTTCCCGTGCTTTTGCAGGGCTACGATTTCACGCGCAACCAGCCTGGCGCCTCCGAATTTCTCGATGTTCCGCAGCTCGAACCTAGCAACGTGGAAGGCTCCGGCACCGAGCAGCCGGTACTCGTCCAGCAATCCAGCGCCGCCATTCTGGACCAATCTTCCGCCGCTATCCTGGACGGAGGTCCGTACCCCGCTTTCGGCCACGGCACCATGACTACCGGTCTGGTCCACCTGGCCGCGCCGCGCGCCAAGATTCTTCCGCTGAAGGCCTTCAGCGCCAACGGCACAGGCTATCTCTCGAACATCGTCGCGGCCCTGTATTACGCTGTGCAGCAAAAAGCCAATATCGTGAACATGAGCTTCGATCTTCCGACGGCATCGCCGTCATTGAACCAGGCTATTGCGTACGCCAATCAAAACGGACTCATCCTGGTGGCCGCCGCGGGCAATGAAAGCACCAGCGCGGCGGTGTACCCAGCCGCGCTGAATCCCAGCGTGATGGGCATTGCTTCCACTTCCAACACGGACCAACTTTCGTCATTTTCCAATTACGGTATGACCGACGTCTGGATCGCCGCTCCAGGCGAATACGTCACGAGCACCTATCCCGGCGGAACCTACGCCGCCGCGTCCGGCACGTCCTTCAGTTCGCCGCTCGTCGCCGGAACCACCGCGTTGCTCCTGCAAGCCAATCCGGCGCTCACGCAATCCGGCGCCGCTACCGCGTTTACCCACGCCATCAAGTTGACCCCCAATCTTAATCACGGGCGCCTAGATGCATATCAAGCAGTCTCGGCTTGGGTCAACAGCAAGGGAAACTAAGAGACCGGGATACGCACACGGTGAATGAATAACGTGGCCTTTACACTCCCAGACCAGGCGGAATCGCTGCGCGTCAAGCAACTTGAAGCGCAGCTTTCCGCTTTGCGCAGCGCGGTCATCTGCTCGTTCAACCAGCTCCTCGATTTGAAGGATCTAAATACCGGCGTTCACAGCACGCGGCTGGCGGAATGGGGCATGCGAGTCGGCCAGGAACTCGGCCTCTCGGAAGAAGAACTGCAAAACCTTGAAGTCGCCGCGCTGCTTCACGATATCGGCAAAGTGGGTATTCCGGACGCCATCCTTCGCAAGCCCGCCAAGCTTGACGCCGACGAATATGCGCTGATGAAAAAGCATCCCGAATACGGCTGGGCCGTCCTGCGGATTATTCCGGGCTTTGAACGCGCCGCGCTGGACATTCTGCACCATCACGAAAATTACGACGGCAAGGGTTATCCCGCAGGATTGAAAGAGACAGAAATCCCTGTGGTTTCCCGCATCGTCTCTGTCATCGACGCGTTCGACGCGATGGTCTCTTCACGCCCCTATCGGCACGGCCTTCCCCCTGAAGAAGCCGTGCGCCGACTCGTCGATTGTAGCGGCACGCAATTTGATCCTGCCGTGGTCCAGTGCTTCCTCTCTTTCGCGCAAACCGACATGCCGATGGTCTTTGCCGCCGCCGGCACCTCGGTCAACTCCGCCCTTTAAACGGGATATCACCGCTTGCGAAGCCCCTGACGTCGTTTACTCTCAAACGATTTCCAGCGAAGCTTTGAAACGCCCGGAACGCGCCTGGCTGTCCGAAAAATCCTCAAAACGTGTGTCTTAGGGCTTTATACATGAAACACTGTAGCGCCGAAGTTTCGCCGCTATGGTATTTCTCTCTGGAACCAAGAGTTTTCTTTGAACTTTTTAATTCACGGCCCGATCCTTCGAAAATGTGCTAGGTATTTGAGCGGTCGCGCAGAAGCTGCGAATCGGGCGCTGAGTTGGAGTGTAGATGAAACGAGGCAATCGTAAGTCGCCAGAAAACCTGGAAAACAATGATGGCGCTGCCCGGGAGCTCGAAGTTAGCGGCAATGGGGTCGCCCACGGTTCCAGAATTTCCGACCCTAGCCTGAGCGTGATTCTTGCCGGCTTGCAGACCATGCGCGACGGCGACTTTTCCGTGCGTTTGCCCGGATCGTGGACCGGCCTGGCCGGCAAATTGGCCGATACTTTCAATGAAATCGTGTCCGCCAACCAACACATTGCAAACGATTTAGAGCGGCTGGGCAAGGTCGTCGGCAAAGAGGGGCGAACCACCGAAAGAGCGCGGTTTCACCAGTCTCGTGGCGCTTGGGGCGACATGGAAGTTTCGGTCAACACGCTGGTCGATGACTTGCTGCGGCCGACCACCGAAGTCACCCGAGCGATTGCCGGCGTCGCGCAAGGCAATTTGACGCAAACGATTCGGCTCGACGTCGACGGTCGTCCACTCGAAGGCGAGTTTCTGCGCTCGGCGACCATCGTGAATACGATGATTCAGCAATTGAGCGTGTTTACCGCTGAGGTCACGCGCGTGGCCCGAGAAGTGGGCACTGACGGAAAGCTCGGTGGGCAGGCACAGGTTCCCGGAGTAGCCGGAACCTGGAAGGATCTCACCGATTCCGTGAACTCCATGGCCAGCAATCTTACCGGCCAGGTTCGCAACATTGCCGAAGTGGCGACGGCGGTGGCCAGCGGCGATCTCTCGCGAAAAATCACCGTGGATGTCCGCGGAGAAATTCTCCAGCTAAAAGAAGCCATCAACACGATGGTGGATCAGTTGCGGTCGTTTGCGTCGGAAGTCACGCGCGTGGCGCGCGAAGTGGGCACCGACGGAAAACTTGGCGGTCAGGCGGTAGTTCCGGGTGTGGCGGGAACTTGGAAGGACTTAACCGACTCCGTTAACGCCATGGCGGGAAATCTTACCGCGCAGGTTCGCAACATCGCGGAGGTCACGACGGCCGTGGCTCGCGGCGACTTGTCTCGCGCCGTGGCTCGCGGCGACTTGTCTCGCAAAATCACCGTGGACGTGAAGGGCGAAATTCTAGAACTGAAGAACACCATCAATACGATGGTGGACCAGTTGAATGCGTTCGCCGGAGAAGTGACGCGCGTGGCGCGCGAAGTGGGTACGGAAGGAAAGCTCGGGGGACAAGCGCAAGTGCCCGGGGTGGGCGGAACCTGGAAGGACCTCACCGACAACAGCAACCTGACGGGCCAGGTGAGAAATATTGCCGAGGTGGCCACGGCCATCGCCAGCGGGGACTTGTCGCGCAAAATTACCGTGGACGTGCGCGGCGAAATCCTGCAGCTCAAAGAAACGCTTAACACCATGGTCGAGCAGCTTCGCTCGTTCGCCGCCGAAGTAACCCGCGTGGCCCGCGAAGTCGGCAGCGAAGGGCGCCTCGGCGGTCAGGCCAACGTTCCCGGTGTTGCGGGAACCTGGAAGGACCTCACCGATTCCGTGAACGCCATGGCCGGCAACCTCACCGGACAGGTTCGTAACATCGCGGAGGTCACGACCGCGGTCGCTCGCGGCGACTTGTCTCGCAAAATCACCGTGGACGTGAAGGGCGAAATTCTAGAACTGAAGAACACCATCAATACGATGGTGGACCAGTTGAATGCGTTCGCCGCGGAAGTCACCCGCGTAGCCCGCGAAGTCGGTACTGACGGAAACCTCGGTGGTCAAGCCAAAGTGCCCGGCGTGGCGGGAACCTGGAAAGACCTGACCGACAACGTAAACGTGATGGCTGCCAACCTCACCGAGCAGGTACGCGGAATCGTAAAGGTGGTCACCGCGGTTGCAAACGGCGAACTCACGAAGAAACTTACCGTCAATGCCAAAGGCGAAGTAGCCGCTTTGGCCGAAACCATCAACAACATGACCGATACTCTCGCGACGTTTGCGGATCAAGTCACGACTGTGGCGCGCGAAGTCGGTGTCGAAGGCCGGCTCGGCGGCCAGGCCAACGTTCCCGGCGCCTCCGGCACCTGGAAGGATTTGACCGGCAACGTCAATCTTCTGGCTGACAATCTCACGAACCAAGTACGCGCAATTGCGGAAGTTGCTACCGCCGTTACCAAGGGTGACTTAACACGGTCCGTGCAGGTGGAAGCTCGCGGCGAAGTGGCGGAGTTGAAAGACTACATCAACACCATGATCGACAACCTGCGGCTCACCACCGATCGCAACAAGGAACAGGACTGGCTTAAGACCAATCTTGCTCGGTTCACCGGCATGTTGCAGGGACAGCGGGATCTGAGCACGGTCGGGCGCATGTTGCTCTCGGAATTGGTTCCCTTGGTGAACGCCCAACAGGGCGTGATTTATCAGATGGACGCGGAAGATCCTTCCGAACTCGGCTTGCTTTCCTCGTACGCGGATGGAACCGAAGACGGACACGAACTTCATCTCCGGGTCGGCGAAGGCTTGGTCGGCCAGTGCGCATCAGAGAAGCGACGGATGTTGATTACGGATCTTCCGCTTGGTGCGACGACCATTCGCTCCAGCCTTTTTCAGGCAGTGCCCAAAAATGTGATTGTCCTGCCGATTTTGTTTGAAGATCGCGTGAAAGCGGTTATCGAACTCGGTTCACTCAGCGCCTTCACGGCCTCGCACCTCTCCTTTCTCGAACAACTAACCGCCAGCATCGGCATCGTTCTGAATAGTATCGAGGCGACGATGCAAACAGAGGGCTTGCTGAAGCAATCACAGCAGCTGGCGAAAGAGCTGCAGACCCAGCAAACCGAGCTGCAACAAACCAACGAACAGTTGGCGCAAAAGGCTCAACAACTCGCCGAGCAAAACGTGGAAGTCGAGCGCAAGAATCAAGAGATTGAGCAAGCCCGGCGCGCCGTCGAAGAAAAAGCTAAAGAGTTGGCGCTCACTTCTAAGTACAAGTCTGAATTCCTGGCGAACATGTCCCACGAGCTGCGTACGCCGCTCAACAGCATTCTGGTCCTTGGGCAGCAGCTTACGGACAATCCGGATCGCAACTTGACGGCCAAACAAGTAGAGTTCGCGCGCACCATTCACGGCGCGGGCACGGATTTGCTCAATTTGATCAGCGACATTTTGGACTTGTCCAAGATCGAATCCGGGACTGTTTCGGTGGAGGCGGAAGAAGTATTCTTTGCCAGCCTGCTGGAGATGATCGCCCGGCCCTTCCGGCACGAAGCAGAGCACCGCCGTTTGGCTTTTGAAATCCAAACCGCTCCCGAACTCATGCGCAGCATGGTCACCGATTCGAAGCGTCTGCAACAGGTGCTCAAGAATCTTTTGTCGAACGCGTTTAAATTTACCGAACAGGGCAGTGTGCGTCTTTCGGTCTCCGTCGTGAACGGTGGCTGGAGCGAAGATCACCCCGTACTGAGCCGGGCCGCGTCGGTCGTAGCATTCGAAGTAACGGACACAGGAATTGGCATTCTGCCGGAAAAGCAGAGAATTATTTTCGAGGCGTTTCAACAAGCAGACGCCGGGACCAGCCGCAAATACGGCGGCACCGGCCTCGGTCTGGCCATCAGCCGCGAACTTGCCGGCCTGCTGGGCGGAGAAATTCAACTGCGCAGCGCGGTCGGGCAGGGAAGCGTCTTCACTCTCTATTTGCCGCAGACCTATGTGGGACCATCCACCGGTGTAAATCTTCCGGACAAAAAGTCCCTCATGTCTCCCTCGTTGCAGCTTTCTACCATCAGTGTCTCTGATCGCGAACATGAGCCGGTCCCTGATGATCGAGAAATTCTGCAGCCGGATGACGTCATCTTATTGATCGTCGAGGACGATCCGCACTACACGCGCGTTTTGTGCGACCTCGCCCATGATCGGGGCTTCAAGGTGCTTGCCGCGTCGCGGGGCGCCGAAGCCCTCGCATTAGCCCGAGAATTTCGTCCGAGTGCCATCTCGCTGGACGTTTTCTTGCCTGACATGCTTGGTTGGACGGTACTCAATCATTTGAAACAAGACCCAGCGACGCGACACATTCCCGTGCAAATATTGACGAATGACGAGGACCGGCAGCACGGACTGTCTCGCGGAGCTTTTGCTTTCTTGACGAAACCCACAACATCAGAGGATCTGCAAAATGCCTTTTCACGCATGAAGGACTACGCAAGTCCTAGACTCAAGGAGTTGCTGATTGTCGAAGACAGCGCCGCCGAGCAGTTGAGCATTCGAGAGTTGCTGGGGAGCGATGACATTCGAATCTCCTTTGCGTCCAGCGGATCCGAGGCGCTCTCCGCGGTTTCCGCAAGACCATTCGATTGCATGGTTCTCGATCTGCGACTGCCGGACATGTCGGGCTTTGAGGTGTTGGAGCGGTTAGGCGAAACTCCTTTCGCTGCTGACATGCCCGTCGTGGTGTTCACTGGTAAAGACCTGTCCTCAGAAGAGGACGCGCTCCTGCACTCTTTGGCGCGCAGCGTGGTCATCAAAGGCGTGGAATCGCCCGAGCGCTTGCTCGATGAGACGGCGCTCTTCCTACACCGCGTGGTAGCCGATTTGCCTGCCGAAAAACAAAAAATGATCGAGTGGCTGCATAGCTCGGATGATGCTTTGGTTGGGAAAAAAGTATTGGTCGTCGACGACGATGTCCGCAACATTTTTGCGCTCAGTAGCGTCCTCGAACGCCGCGGCATGGTCGTTCTGACCGCCGGAACCGGCCGCGAAGCGATCACCATGCTCGAGGCGACTCCGGATCTGGCCATCATTTTGATGGACATTATGATGCCGGAAATGGATGGCTACGAGACCATGCAGGTCATGCGGCAAAATCCTCTGTTCCGCCGTCTCCCCATCGTTGCGTTGACCGCGAAAGCCATGAAGGGCGATCGCGAGAAGTGTCTCGAAGCCGGCGCTTCTGAATATCTTGCCAAGCCGGTGAACACCGAGCAATTGCTTTCAACGCTTCGTATGTGGTTGCATCGCTAGCCGGCAGATGCATGGATTCGAAAAGGAAATGATCGATTTTGTGAGGGCACACGGAGCTTCCCGTCGATGATGGAACCTGAAGAACGAATCAACATTCTGATGGTCGACGATCAGCCCGGCAAGTTGCTGAGCTACGAAGTCATCCTTGCCGAGCTCGGAGAGAATCTGATCAAAGCGCATTCCGGGCGTGAGGCTCTCGACCATCTATTGCGGACGGATATAGCCGTCGTGTTGATGGATGTCAGCATGCCGGAAATCGATGGATTTGAGCTGGCCGATATGATTCGCCAGCATCCGCGTTTTCAGAGCACCGCCATCATCTTCATCTCGGCCGTGCACCTTACGGATCTCGACCGCGTTCGGGCCTATGAGCGGGGTGCCGTGGACTATATCTCCGTTCCTGTAATTCCGGAGTTATTGCGGGCAAAAGTTAGCGTTTTTGCGGAACTTCATCGCAAAACAAATCAGCTCGAAAAACTAAACCAGGAACTACGACTTCTTTCTGCGCGGTTGTTGGTAGCTCAAGATGATGAGCGGCGGCGTATTGCGCGCGAACTTCACGACGGCTTGGGGCAGGAACTAAGCGCCGCCAAGATGATGGCTGATGGCATGCTGCGGCCTGGCCAGTCTGCCGAATGGAAAGAAAAGGCGGCGAACGAATGCAGCAAAATCATCGACAAAGCCATCCAGCAGATTCGCACCATGTCCCATCTTCTGCATCCTCCTTTGCTGGACGAGATCGGACTGAAATCGGCATTGGAGCATTACCTCGAGGGACTCAGCGAACGCAGCGGCATCAAGGCTTCCATGAAGGTGGACCCCGAGACATTCCCACGGCTCAGTTCCGAAATGGAGACAGCCATCTTTCGCATCGTCCAGGAGGCGTTAACAAACGTCTTGCGACATTCCGGGGCCGAACGTGCGACGGTTGAGCTCGGACAAAATCATAATCAAATCACTCTTCGCATCAGGGACAATGGCAAAGGACTGAGCACAGAGACGATTCAGTTCTTACCCGGAAGTGTTGGGATCGGAATCGCAGGCATGCGCCAAAGGATCAAAGAACTAGGCGGGCAGATCCGCCTGGAAAATATACGTCCGGGGTGCGCAGTAGAAGTAACGATTCCAATGAGCCGCGAGACGCTCACAACTCCAGTGCTACAGTAACGGCCCGCGTCTTTTCAGGGGTTCACTGTGCCCACTGACTCAATCGCCGCACTTCGTCGGCCGACCGCTCAATCACTTTAATTAAATCCCAGGCTTCGGCCTTGGACACTACCGCGGTGATACCAGCTTCCTGTGCCGCCTGTTCGAGACCTTTCAGCTCCACCACGGTGAATAAGACCAGCGGCACGCTTGGGTTCAACTTATACATCCGGCGAGCCACTTCGAGCCCATTGAGATCGGGCATGGCCAGATCAATGACTACCAGATTTGGCTTTAAGCTTTCAAACTGCTCCAAACCCGCCAACCCGGAATCCGCCTCCCCGCAAATCGTCCATTCGCACGTTTCGACAATCGCGCGAATAATGCCCCGTGTCGTGTCCGAATCATCTACGATCAGTATGCGCAACTCCATAGCGCTTCTATTTGTACGTCGAAGTTACCTCGCCGCACATACAGAGAATTGCCTATCTATCTAGCTGTGCTTATATCAAGTTTCAGATGTGAGCAGGTGGATTAGAGCTCTCTTATAGGTTAGTCGAAATGCGAACCGCGGCACCCTCCGTCGCCGGTTTTGTCGTGTCCGACCGCAAGCCTACCGCAGGTCCTCTCGCCATAGGACCGGAGATCCCGCGACAGACCATTCACTCAACATTCATTTCTCAGTATCGCCTCATTTATGTGCCGCTCATAGCCTGCCTAGGCTCACTTGGGATTTCGGTAACCTGCCCCCGGAAAATTCTCAAGATCGACGGGGAGTTTTAGATGCGCCTCTCATATGCAGCACTGGTGTCTGTTCTTGTCTCCGTGTGTGTCGCCGGCTGCGCAAGTGTCCCGCGATCGAACTCCGCTTCCAGCGGCAGGCCGGGCTCGGGATCCTCTGCAATCGTGGTGAAGATCGACCCGCAGTCCGAATTTACGTCGGTGAACTCTGGAGCCGCGAGCCGCACCGTCGACGCGACCGTCTCGAACGACCCGGCAAACGCTGGCGTGACTTGGTCGCTCTCCGGAAGCCCGTCCTGCGGCAATACCGAGCCCTGCGGCACGCTGATGTCGATCATGAATTCCAATTTCTCGGATACGTACGTTCCCCCCACTTCCTTCCCCGCCGGCGCGCTGAATGTAACCCTGACAGCCACTTCGGTAACGGACAAGACGAAGAGCGATTCGTTCACTTTTTCGATTGTGGCTTCTTCGGGGGCCTTAAAAGGGAACTATGCGTTCCTCGTGCGCGGCTACGATGCAAACGGCGCGGCCATGGCCATGGCCGGAAGCCTTGCAGTCGACGGCAAGGGAAATATCACCGCTGGAGAGTTCGACCTGAATGACGGAGGAACCATCACGATGGTTGCCGGACCGGTCACCGGAAGTTATACGTTTGACAGTAGCTTTAACGGTGTAGCACGCGGAACGCTAACGTTCCAGACTGCCGGCGCGGGCCAAAGTGTAGCGCTCAAATATGCCTTGTCAGCGGACGGCACGCGCGGAAAAGTGATCGAGTTTGATTCGAGCGGTTTTCTAAACGCCGGAGAAATTTTTCAGCAAGACCCTTCCGCTCTCGGAGCCGCCAATGCGGCGGGAACCTACGCTTTCGGAGTGAATTCGGACGCTCCCGCCGGACAACCAGTGGCCGAGGCGGGGCAATTTGTTCTTGGGTCTGCAGGAATCACCGGCGGCATCGCTGATCTAGGGCAGGCGGGCGCTGCCAGTCCGGTATCCGCAGCCATTACCGCCTCGGTTGGAACGGCAACGACGGATGCCAACGGGCGCGGAACTCTCACGCTCGCTACGAACGGAAACGCAACACAATTTGCCTATTATCTAGCGAACTCCGGGCAATTGGACCTGATCGAAGTCGATAATGGCGGGGCGCTCGCCACGGTAGCGGCCGGTACCGCGCGGCAACAGGCCACACTCTCACCCAGCAGCGTAAATGCCACGAGCGTGATGCAAATGACCGGCGTAGACGCGTCCGGAGGTCCGCAAAACTCGGGCCCCGCCGTGATCATTGGAGTAATGAGTATTTCCGGAGCAAACACGTTTAATCTTACGTTCGATTCCAACGATATTGGGACCATACTCACGACGCGTCCTGAAAATGGCAGCGTAACCTCGTTCGATCCCGGCACCGGCCGAGGTGTGATCTCGGTCGCGCAGGGCTTTGCGAGCGGATTTGTAAACTCAGCGGTGTTCTATCTGTGTGATTCGGGCACGGGCTTCATCATTGACGGCGACGTCGCTGCGGCTACTGGGGGTCCGCTGAACGGGCCGATTGTTAACCGTGGGTACGGAGGGACATTCACGGTCCAGACCGGCGGTCCATTTAGCGCTCAGAGCTTGTCCGGTAATCTGCTCGCAGTTTCGGGTGCGTCGGCCTCTGACAGCATTCCAAATATCGGCGCCGCCACGAACTTCGATCCCGCCACTGGCGCGTTCACAGCGGAAGCAGATGTGACCTCGCTAACGTCGCAAATTGGACAGGATGCGAACGTGATGTTTGGCGGGTCCGCGTCGGTAACAGATGTGACCCTGGGACATGGCAACGCAACAGTCCCGTCCGGATTTTTCGGGAATTTCAGTTTGGGTCAGAGCGCGCCCGCGACATTTTATCTAATCGCACCGAACCAGATGGTTGCGATCGGAACGTTAAGCGGAACCCCTTCTGGCGTCTCGTTTTTTGATCCGCAGTAGAGGTTAAGTCGAGCCGACAACGAGCACAGTCTTCACTCCCGCGCGGTCGCGACGTACTCGGAAAGCACCACAATCAGCGCCGGAGGATACTGGATATTTCCACCCGCATCCAGGAAAGAAAAAGAGGTTTCCCCGTAGTTGTAATAGCGCTCACGAAAGCATTGCGGCTGAAAGCACGCGATTGAGGCATCCGTGCTGCGCGCCAGGTTAATAAGCGCAAGTTGCACGCGTGCGATATCCGGATCGAGGCCCGCCAGCAGAGACCAGGAGTAAATTCCAGCGATCGTGATGCAGCCGTGGCTGCGATCGAACATCGTGCAGAAGTGCGATGGCGCAATGCCGTAACCGATTCTCCCCGAGTACCCTACCCGGTACCATCCATCACTGCCATCAAAAAAATTCTTGAACAACGGCTTCTTCAAATCCCCTTCAAAGACGTGGAAAGCGTATTGATTCCCAATATTTTCAATATCGGTTCTTTGCGGAAAGTCCACGCCACTGGCTTGCCGGTTCTCATACAGCGACCATAGGAACATCGGAACAAGGCTGAAGTGCGAAATATCCCAACTGCCGTCCTGTGGTTTCGCTTGCTGCCCCGGAGTAGGGACGCTTTCGCCCTCATAGCGCGCGTACGCCATGTCCTCCAGCGAGTCATAGTCGCCGTTAAAGTACGAGGCCGTAGGGCGCCCTTCGCTATCCTTGGTCAGGGTTCTTGAGAACTGAAACCGGTCAACGCCAGTTTTCACCAACTCTTTGAGCCTCCCGACGTCCCCAGCATTGATCGCCACGAGTCGTGGATCAAGCGCCTGGGCGCCCAGTACCTCCGCAGCAGTAGCCACGTCTTCGAGCTCGTCGGCAATCATGATGTGTTTTTTCGCGGCCGGACTGCCCGAATCCATGTCCCGACGCATCTGATCGGCAAAATTAGGCCGCAAAATATGTTCCGTCACCAGCAGCGGAACGTAGTTGGCGACGAACTCCGTCATCGCCGCTGTTCGTTCCGCTCGTTTCAGCGCGGCGATCAGGCGCGTCAGCCGAGCTGCGGGAAAGAAATAGTCGGCGTTGCATTGATAGCATTCCCGCAAAATCACGCTGTCGTCGGATTGCTTCCAATACCAGACCAGTGTGCGCGCCGAATCCGGACCCAGTTCGGGGCCAAGCAACTTTTGTTTAATCTCGGGAGCATTGATTTTCCGCAATTCACCAAGCGTCGTGAAATGCACTTTCAGGAACGTGTTGTAGAACTTTGCTAGTTCGTCGAGACGATCCGTTTCTTCGTACACTTCCGCAATATTGAGGCCTACCCTGGCCGCAGTCGCCGTCCAGGAAGCGTAATGCGCGATAGCCTTCAGGGCATCCGGCGGTAGCGTGGATTTCAAGCTCCATTCACGCTTCGTGGCATCCCAAGTCAGGCCGGAATTGACGATTAAGCCGCCGCGCACCTTTAGCTCCCACGCTTGGTCCAAATAGGATTTGGTGTCGATATTTCTCT
>JBEKVU010000063.1:0-13254 GCA_049513775.1 Candidatus Acidiferrum sp. | reverse complement strand
CGATGGGTGCGCGCGAAGCGGCGTACGCGGTGAAATTGCTGGGAGTGAAGGATGTGGTGCCGATGCATTATGCTACGTTTCCGGTGTTGGCGCCGAATGCGGAAGAGTTTAAGAAAGCGTGCGCGGGGATTGCGGGGTTGAGGATCCATGCGCTCGAGCCGGGGGAGAGTTTGGGGGCGGCGAGGTCTGCTGGTGGACGGGCTGATTGATCTGTGGATTGCGGCTCGCGAACTTATTGCGGATCTAACAAACAGGGGGCAGAGAGGAAACGGCGGGAACCTTCGCTTAGCGGATTAAGTTGCGGAGCAGGAAGCCTACGTTGGCTGGGCGTTCGGCCAGGCGGCGCATGAAATAGGGAAACCAGTCGCGGCCGTAGGGGATGTAGATGCGCACGCGGTAGCCGTCGCGGATGAGTTGGCGTTGCAGATCGGTGCGCACGCCGTAGAGCATTTGAAATTCGAAGTCGTCTTTGGTGATTTGCTTGGCGGCGGCGAAGCGGATGGTGGCGCCGATCATGCGCGGGTCGTGCGTGGCGATGCCGTGGTAGAAACCGCTGGGTAAGAGCGTCTGCATCAGGCGGACGTAGTTGGCATCGACATCGGATTTTTTTGGATAGGCGACTTCGGCGGACTCCGCGTAGGCTCCTTTGCACAAACGAATGCGGCAACCGTACGCGAGAAGATCGCGAACGTCAGCTTCCGTGCGATAGAGACTGGATTGCACTACCGTGCCGATGGCGGGATTGCGGGCGCGCACGCGCTTGACGAGTTCGACGGTGCGTTGCGTGTAGACCGAGCCTTCCATGTCCACGCGGAGGAAATTGTCGTTGGCGGCGGCGCGTTCGACCACCGAGAGCACCAGGCCTTCGCAGAATTCCACGCTCAGATCGAGGCCGAGCTGCGTTAGTTTGCAGGAAACGTTGGCTTGCAGATTTTCTTTGGCGATACGATCGAAAATATCGAGATACGCGTCGCGGGCGCGCTGGGCGTCGGCAGTAGTGGCTACGTTTTCACCGAGATAGTCGAGGCTCACGAGCATGCCGGCGTTGTTGCACTCGCGGGCGGCGGCGAGAGCTTCGTCGAGAGTTTCGCCGGCAACGAAACGATGAGCCAAGCGCTTGGTGGAAGAATTGGTGACCACCCAGTTGGCGAAACTTTTGCTTTCGGAAAGTTTTAGGAGCGTGGCTCGGAGCATGGGAATTTCATTATGCCGTGTGTGGCGCGGCGGGGAATAATTTTTGTGACGCGTGAATGCGAAGTGTCAACGTGCCGGCCACGTACCGGCCAGCAACGGAACGGTTGCGGGACGCGGAACGGACCGCGGCCGGGACTAAAGCCCGGCCACTACAAAGACGGGTTAGCGGCATGGACCGTGGGTTGGGAAGGAGATTCGAACGTGCTCGCTTGGGCGGAGAACTCTTCGAGGAATTTCTCGGCGTCCAGCGCGGCCATGCAGCCGGAGCCGGCCGCGGTAATGGCCTGGCGGTAGCGGTGATCCTGCACATCTCCGGCGACAAACACGCCCGGGATGGTGGTCTTGCTGCCGCTGCTGGCGAGGAGATAGCCGTTGGCGTCGGTTTCGATTTTGCCCTTGAAGGCGGTGGTGTTGGGGTCGTGACCGATCGCCACGAAGACGCCGTCGAGCTTGATTTCGCGGATTGCTCCAGTGTCCGGGTGGCGGAGACGAACGCCTTCAACCGCGCCGGTGCCATGCCCGAGAATGTCTTCAACGATGGCGGGCGTGACAAATTCGATTTTTTCGTTCGCGCGGGCGCGATCAATCATGATTTTGCTGGCGCGAAATTCGCTGCGGCGATGGATCAAATAGACCTTGCTGGCATAGCGCGTGAGGAAATTAGCTTCTTCCATGGCGGAATCGCCGCCGCCGACAACGGCGATGGGCTTTCCACGGAAAAAGAAACCATCGCAGGTGGCGCACGTCGAAACACCGTAGCCGAGAAGCTTGCGTTCGTTTTCAAGGCCCAGCATGCGGGCGGAGGCGCCGGCGGCGACGATGAGCGTTTTGGCCTCGTACGTATCCTTGCCGGCGACGATTTTGAATGGGCGCTTGGTTAGATCGACTTCGTTGACCACGCCGGCCTTGAATTCGGCTCCGAAGCGCTTGGCCTGTTTGCGCATGTTTTCGATGAGCTCGGGGCCGAGAATGCCGTCGGGAAAACCGGGGAAGTTCTCGACCATGGTGGTCAAGCTGAGTTGGCCGCCGGGCTCGTGGCCGTCGATGACCAAAGGCTTCAGATTCGCGCGCGCGGAATAGATGGCGGCAGTGAGGCCGGCGCAACCGCTTCCGATAATGACCACGTCGTACATAGTTGGCTCCCAAGCAATTAGATTCGGAAGACCGCTGGCGGATGCATCCGCTCCGAGCGGCTTATTGTAGCATTGCAGGCAAGGGATTTACGGGTGGCTGAGCGGAGCTAGGGATTCGCAGCCCCGGCGTGCGGAGCGTTCGGGGCAAAGAAGGCAAATCCGGTAAATGGAGGCGAGTGTGGAAGCGACAACGGTGGATGCCCGGTTTCCGATCGGGAAGTTTCATATGGAAAAAGAGGTGACGGCGGCGAAACGGGCCCAGGCGATTGAGGACATCGCCGCGGCGCCTGGAAAAATGCGGGACGCGCTATTGAGCCTGGTCGATGAGCAGCTCGATACGCCTTACCGCGACGGCGGATGGACGGTGCGACAGGTGGCGCATCACGTGCCGGACAGCCATATGAATGCCTACGTGCGGTGGAAGCTGGCGCTTACGGAAACGGCGCCCACGATCAAGCCGTATGAGGAAGGGGCGTGGGCGGAGCTCGCGGATAGCAAGAGCATGCCCGTGTCCGTGTCGCTCGAACTCTTGCGGGCGTTGCATGAACGCTGGGTGACGCTGATTCGGTCGATGAAGGAAGAGGATTTTGCTCGAACCTTCAAGCACCCGGATCACCCGGGCACGCAGACGGTGGACTGGATGCTGTTTCTGTATGCGTGGCATGGCCGGCACCACGTGGCGCACATCACGGAATTGCGCAAACGGAAGGGCTGGTAAGAGGCCGCCAGGCGATCGTCCGGGCGTGACCGGACGGGAAGGCAAGACATCAGACATGATGGGATAGGTGGACATCCATGTCTGAGTCGGCAAAGAAAGATCGCAAGATCGCGTTGATCACCGGGGGCAACAAAGGGATTGGGTTTGAAGTTGGGCGGCAGTTAGGCCGCGCGGGAATGCTCGTTTTGCTCGGCGCGCGGAACGAAAAGTTGGGCGAGGTGGCGGCCGCGAAGTTGCGGGAAGAGGGAGCCGAGGCGCGCTTCCTGCTCTTGGATCTCTCCGGCAACGACACGATCAGCAAAGCTGCGGAATGGATTGCCTCCGAGTATCGACGGCTCGACGTGCTCGTCAACAACGCGGGAATTTCCGATCCCGCCGACGGCTCTCCGGATAAAGCGGACATCGCCGCCGTGCGCCGCGTTTTTGAAACAAATTTCTTCGCTACCCTGGCAGTAACACAGGCAATGCTGCCGCTGGTGCGCAAGTCGGAAGCCGGGCGAATCGTAAACGTTTCGAGCGGACTTGGTTCTTTGAGCTACAACGGTGACCCGAATTGGGAATTCGCCAGCGTCAAGCGAATGGGGTATTGCGGTTCGAAGGCCGCATTGAACATGATGACCGTGCAACTGGCGTTCGAATTGCGCGGCACGCCGATAAAAGTGAACGCGGCCAATCCGGGATTTACGGCCACGGACTTGAATCAACATCGCGGCACGCAAACGGTGCAAGAAGGCGCCGCGGAAACGGTGCGGTTGGCGCTCTTGCCGGCGGATGGTCCGACCGGTGGATTCTTCGACCGGTTCGGCGCGAATCCGTGGTGAAGACGACGACCAAGCGACCCGAGCCCCCGGAGGGCTAAAAAATGCAAAAAATTCTGTTCGTTGCCGTGCTCGCACTGATGTTGAGTGGCATAACATGCGCTGCGCAAACGCCTGCTAAAGCGGACGACATTCTGAAGCAGGCTGAGCAGACAGCCGCGGACCAAAATAAGCCCATCTTCCTGATTTTCGGCGCATCGTGGTGTGAGGCTTGCCACCAAATGGACGCCTTCTTCGCCAACTCCGAGGTCGCTCAGATATTCGCCAAGTATTTCGTCATCGCGAAATTGACTTTTGGAGAGGCGGCTGCGGGGCATGCGGCCTTGGACAACCCGGGTTCTGACGACTTAATTACGAAATATGGGGGTATTCCTGCCGGTGGCGGAGTGGTCGGTTTGCCGTTTATTGCGGTTCTCGACCCAGGGGGCAAGCTCATCGCCAGTTCCAAGACGCACGGGAAAGCCCCCGTGAACGCGGCCAATGGTGAGTTTCCAACGCAGCCCGAAGAGGTTCGGTGGTTTCTGGGCATGGTAAAAAAAGGCGCTCCGGCAATGACCGCCGAGGAAACGCATAAACTTCAGGATGCTTTGCGAGCGGCTACGGTGGTAGCGCCAAGCGCATCCGGATCTCAATAGGGCTGCAGATACTAATCCGCCGCGCGCTCGTGTACGATAATTTGTGCGCGCCAGAACGCGCGCAAATCGAATCCCACAAGACATTGTGGATTGGGAGATGGAATGAGCCGAGCGGCAGGAACGTACGCGATTTTTGAAACAACGCAGGGAGACATCGTAATTCGGCTGCTCGAAAAAGAAGCGCCGAAGACCGTGGAGAATTTCATCGGACTGGCCGAAGGAACCAAGGAGTTCGGCAGCGGCAAGAAAGAAAAGCGGCCTTTTTACGACGGTCTGGGATTTCACCGCGTGATTCCTGATTTCATGATTCAGGGCGGATGCCCGCAGGGCGATGGACGCGGCGGGCCGGGCTACCAATTTGCAGATGAGTTTCATCCTTCGCTGAAGCATTCCAAGGCGGGCAAACTTTCCATGGCCAATTCGGGACCAGGCACCAACGGCAGCCAATTTTTTATCACCGTGGCGGCTACGCCTTGGCTGGACAACAAACACACGATTTTCGGCGAGGTGGTGGAAGGGCAGGACGTGGCGGATAAGATTTCGAAGGTGCCGCGCGATTCAGGCGACCGCCCAAAAACTCCGGTGACCATCAAGAAGCTACGCATCGAGCGCATAGCGTAAGTTCGAAATACAAATAAACAAGAACGTGTCGAGGTAACGAGGTACGGAACGGATCGGGCGCAGCTCCGGTGCTCTTGCGAGCTTCGAGCCTGCGCCCTTTTGGGGGTGCATGTTTTGTTACATGGGGTGCTTCGGAATGCTCTCTACCGATCGCTTGCTGCGTGTGATCGTCGAACTGCTGTTTTTCTTTTTGGGCGGCCTGGTGGTATGGCTGGGCGCCACCAATCACATCCGGTTCGACCGCCATTCGCTCGGTTGGTTGGCGGTGAGCGTAATTTTGGTACTGTGGGGCGCGCGTGGACTTTTTAAGCCCGCCAAGTATCTTTCGCGCGGCGAGAACTGGATGCGCGCCACGTCGCTCGTGCTCCTGGGGCTGGTGATGGTTGCGATCTCCCGCGTGCCGTTTGAATGGGTGCCGCGATTGCTGGCTTTGGTGGGTGTTTTGCTCGCGGCACGCGGGCTAGCGGGCGCGCTTCTCGTGTTTGGCGCCAAACCGCGCCGCGTTTGAGAGGCGAAGCGTCAAATCTCGGAAGCCGATTTCCCTCATTCTTTCATGGCCTTCAGGCACGGCTTGGATATAATGCCCCAGCGGAAGCGCCCTCCGTCCCAGCGCGGAAATGCCGCCGAAGTTGGCGCGCGGGCTCCAACAAAATCCAGAAGAGTCTTGCAAGGAGAAGGCGATGCTGAAGGAATTCAAAGAATTCGCGATGCGCGGAAGCGTGATCGATCTGGCGGTAGGCGTGGTGATTGGCGCGGCGTTTGGGAAGATCGTCACGTCGCTGGTGGACGACATCATCATGCCGCCGATCGGTCGACTGGTGGGCCACGTGGACTTTTCCAACTTGTTCGTGACGCTTTCCGAGGCGCACTACGACACCTTGGCGGACGCAAAAAAAGCGGGCGCGGCAACGCTGAACTACGGGTTGTTCCTAAATAATGTGGTGAATTTTCTGATCGTGGCGTTTGCGATCTTCATCGTGGTATATCAGGTGAATCGCTGGACCAAAAAGCCCGCGCCCCCGGCCGCGCCAACCACCAAGGATTGTCCGCAGTGTACGCTGGCGATTCCGATCGCGGCAAAGCGCTGCCCGCAGTGCACTTCGCAATTGGCGTAAACCGTTTGGCCATCGATTGGACAGTTGAGCGTTCAGTTGAGCGGCGGTTTTTTCTCGGAGTTCGCGGCCAAGTGGACGCGCAAGCGCTCGAGCACTTCCTCTTCGCGGCCTTGCTCGAGCTCTTTCTTCACTTCCTCGAGGGCAAAGTGCACGACGTCGTGGTGGTGCAGTTCGCACGCCCCGCCGAGGGATTCGCTAAAGCGCAGCCAGATGCGATGCAGCAGGTTGACCTCGTTGGCGGTCAAGTTCGGCGCATGCGGGCCGAGCACTTTGTAGGACTTGTCGCCGTTGGGCAGATGGATTTCCAGGTTGAACTGCGGCTTTTGATCGCCGAGATTTTCCCAAGCCACACCGATTTCGCGCGCCTGTTCTTCGGTATTTTCCTTGGCCGATTGCCCAAAGACGATGGTGCTCGATTCGAGCGCGGTGGCCGCGCGCAGGATGCCGTCCCACAAGTCGTTGGCGGCAACAATGGCCAGGCGGATCGATTTCCCGCGCTTCTCGGCCATGGCCAGCGCCTGCGAGAAAAGCTGCTGCTCGATACTTCCGAAGAGTTGATCGGCGTCGAGTTCGTATTCGCCGGAAGTCAGGCGCCGCAGCAGCCGGATGTGCAGCACCACCACATCGCGGCGCCCGGGCTTGACGCGATCCAGCACGTTGCCCAGATGATAGAGATGGAACTGATTGCTGACGGGTACGAGAATATTGCCGGGACGCGCGCCCACACCCTCGGGAGTCAAACCGCCTTCGGTGGCTAGATTAAACTGATCCATCTCCACGTGGGCCTTGCCGCCGCTACGGGCGCGCCGCTCGGAGACGGTGAAAACAATGTACAGAAGAATGGAAAAGACGCCGCCGGCCACCGTGGCGATGGGCTTGGTGAACAGGTTCACGAAGGCAATCAGGAAAAGCACCAGCGTAATGAGCGCCAGTCCAACGGGGATTTGTGTGCCCCGGAACATGAAATTCAGCGGGACCTGGAAGTCGCGCGGGCCGGGGCGCGTATAGCGCAACACCAGAACGGCCAGGCCGTTCATCGCAAAGCTCCAGATGACTCCGAAGGCATAGAGGTTCGCCAGGAAGGTGACGTCGCCATGGCTGATGAAGATGGTGATGATCTGCAGGAGCACGACAATGTTGATAATGCGATAGCTGGTGCCGAAGCGCGGATGCGGCTGGCGAAACCACGCGCTGAGCACGCCGTCTTCAGAGACGCGGTTGAGCACACCGTTCGAACCCACGATGGCGGTATTCACCGCGCCCGCCAAGATGATGGCGCCCACTACTACCACGAAGCCATGAAACAGAAGCTTGATCGGTAAAGGCCCTGCCAGATTCATGGCCAGGCCGCCGATGAGGTTTTCGAGAAAACCCTGGCGCACATCGTCGGGAATAATCATCACCGCGAAAAAGGACACCAGCGAGGTGAACACCAGGCTGTAGATGAAAATCACCGCGCCAGCCTTCTTCAGGTTGGGCAACTTGGGATGTTCGATGTCGCGATAGACCTGCGCCAGCGACTCTTCGCCGCTCATCGCCAGTACGGAATGTCCGAGCGCGATGAAGATGGCGATGATACCGAACATGTGCGGAAGGCTGCTGTGCGCCAGCCAGCCCAGCGCGCTGGGGCTCAATCGGAGATTGCGCGGATGCGGCCAGGGTGGGAGGGACGAATGCCGCAAAGCGACGGTATAAATGCACCAGCCGATTAGGATCACCACCATCACGGTCACGATCTTCATGATCAGCAGGGCTTTTTCGCTGGATTCGTGCACTCCTTTGGTGTTTTCCCACCAAAAATACACGGTAACGATAATGGCGAACGCCGTGGCAATGCGATCGATGGTAACAGGCGCAAATGCGCCGCTCATGTGGAATTGCTGCGCGAGTTCGCTGAAAAGCCCGCCGATATATTGCCCGGCAGAGACGCCGCTGATTGGCCCGGTAAGGATGTAATCGAACATCAATGCGGACACGCTGAATTTCGCGAGCGCGCCACCGAGCGACTGCTTTACGGCGCGATACACGCCGCCGCGGACAAACATGCTGCAGCTTTCCACGTACACGGAGCGCACCGCGTAGGAAAACAGCATGATGGCCAAAATGAACCAAGGCGCGGTTTTGCCGATGTAGCCTTCCGCTTCACCCCCGGCGTAATAGGCCGAAGAAGCCAAATCGTTGAGTACGATGGCGGCAGCACGCCAGAAGGAAATGAAGGTAAGAAGTGCGGTGGTAGCAACGATGACGCGCGGAATACCGTTGCCTCGGCTGCCTGCGGCAGCAGGACTGTTGGGAATGCTGCTCATTTAAGGGTTTTGCTGAACTGCAGGTTGAAATGCTCGCATTTTTCACGCGGTATGTCTAGTTATGGAGACCCGCGGTACGCGAAGAGTACCAAACTGCATACGGCATCATGAGACAAGAAATCGACTCGCCCCGGATAAGCCGGCGGGAACCTCGGCGCGGGTATTAACTGGGATTGGCGGGCGTTGCGCGCACGATGTAGCGCTGGGGAGAATGCGGGGCGTGGTTGAATGGGTAGCAGGTGATTAGCGTGAGGACGTCGGTGGAGGTTGGCATCAGCAGGCTCACGTCTTCGGGGAACACGATATCGGTTGCGCGCACCACGTACGCGCGCTGGCGTACTTGGCGGCTTCGTTGATCAAACCACTCGAGGCGCAGCGTGTCGCCGACCGCGATCTGTTCGAGCGGCTTGAACCAGCTGGTGCGATGGCCCGCCAGAACGATGTTGCCGGGCTCACCCGGCGCGGCTCCGCTGAGCATCCGCGCCGGACCGAAGGCCAGCGTGTGCGGATTGGCGTCTTCGAGCACGATTTCGTCGTAAGAAAGGCGCGGGATTTGCAGGCGAGCGATCGGATGTGTGTCCGCCCAAGGCCACGGCGGCTGGCATGCGCCGGTGAGCGTTCTCGTGTTCCAAGCGCGGTGAATCAGCACGCTCGCCAGCTCCGCTTTGGCATGCAGGTAAGCGGCGCGACAGCTAAGGCTTACGCCCGCTAGCAGCGTGAGCGCCACGAAGAAGCGCAGCGCTTTCATTGCAACACTCCTCTGCGACGGGTGAAGCGAGTCATTGCCATGCACGCGCCAATTAGCGCCAGGCTGAGAGCCATCAGCGCGATTGCGAGAGTTTCGAAAAATGCATCTGCCGTGCCCGTGGCGGGCGCGCCGAACACCTTATTCATTTCCATGCCTTCGGGAAGTTCGCTGGGCACCGCAACGGTGCTGGATTGGCCGCTGGGGTTGACCACTTGTTGCTCGACGGCCACCAGCGAAGTAAAGCGCGTCACCAGGCGGTAGCGAATGGCGTGCGTGACGATCGCCGCGCGAATTGTGTCGCGCGTGCCCTCGTCCGATTGCCGCCACTCATCCATCAAATTCTCCACGCGTTGCCGCGCCCACAGGACGGTGATCCCCGGATGAAAAGTAGCGCTAGTAGCGTCGATCGGGAAGCTGGCTTGGTACGGTTGGTTTCCCGCGTGCGCTGTCAGGATCACGCGGCCCCTTTGTCCTTGCCTGATGCGTCCATAAATCAGCAATGGCTGGTGCAAGAACAGATCCGGTGGGCGCTCCGGGAAAAGATCCGCCACCTGCACCCCTTCGAATGAGAGGCTCACGTCGGTTAGCACCGGGCTTTCAATCGAGTTCAGCAGATGGCCCATCTGCTCGCTGATCTCCGCAACGTTGGCGATATGCGTGAACGTGCCGCGCCCGAATTGCGCCATCTTCGTGGCCAGAAAAAAGTTCGGAGCGCTGCCGATGGCCACGGTGTACAGGCGCGCGCCGCCGAGCTGGCTGTTGAGCGCCGCGAAAATTTGTTCTTCGTTGCCGAGGTCGCCGTCGGTCAGCAAAATAATGTGCCGCAGATAGCCGGGAATTTGCGGCTTCTGCATTACGTGCTCCAGCGCGGGGAGCATTTCTGTTCCGCCGCCGGCTTTTAGATCTGTGACGAACTGCCGCGCTGTGGAGACATTTTCCGGCGAGGCCAGCAGCGGAGCCGCGGAAAATTCGTAGTAGCCGTGATTGAAGGCCAGAATACCAAAGCGATCGTTGGGCCGCAGGCGGTCCAGCGCTTGCAGCAATGCCGCGCGCGCCTGCGTGATGGACGTCCCTTCCATCGATCCGGAAACGTCGATCATGTAAAGCATCTCCACCGGACCTTGCTCGGTGGGTGCCACGGTCGGCGGAAAGGCTGCCAGCAGAAAATCGGTTTCCCCTGTTTCGCGTTCGGGAGAAAGAAACAGTGCGGTTTTCGGCTGTGTGCTGGCCGCTTGCTGCACTTCCAGGATGAAATCCTTGTTCGGAATCGTCGCGCCATCCGCCAGTGTAATGTGCTGCCGCCAACCCGCCAGCTGTTGCACCTCAATCGTGTGCGAAATGGATTTCACGGTGCCGAATGCAAAGCCGGGATCGAGATCCACGGACAGCGAAAGGTCGTGCCCGGGCCGGCTGTCTGGAATGCGCACGTGCGGCGTGATGCGCGAAGCATCGGCCACAGCATCGGTATCCGAAGCCCAGCCCGTGGCGGTATGGCCAACCGCTACGGTGCCGGGGATGTACCGCGGACCAATCACCATCGGGAACGTCAGGCGCACCTTGCCGTCGTTCCAAGTCAGCGGCTCAACATAACGCAGGCGCACGTCGATGTGATCGCCGGGCAAGATGTTCGCTACCGATGCCGTGAAAATATTCGGCCGCTCTTCTTCGACCAGCGCCGTATGCTGCCCTGCGGATTTGGCCGCCTCGTAAACTCGCTTGGCCTCTTCACGCTCGCGAATCACGCTGCGAATCACGCGATCGCCAATGCGAATTTCCAGGTCGTATACCGCCGCATCGTGCGGCAGCGGAAACACGTACACCGCCTCGATCGGTGCGCTCGCAGAGTTGACGTACTGCTGCGCAACGGTTGCCGAAGCGACCAAGCCGCGCACGTCCAACGCCACATCCGTATGGGTCAGTGCTACCGGCTCGAATTCGCCAGTCGTTGCCGAGCGATACAAAAGGCATCCTTCGTCGGCCTGGGGCGCGCTTCGATCAGATTGCGGGGACGAAGACGAATCGTCAGATTGCACCGGCCTCGCGGAGGACGCAAAAACGGTTACGAGCAAAAGCACCAGGACAATCGGCAACCAGGCAACCGGGATCCAGTCGATGGGCAGCCCGGGAACGGCAATTGCGGCTTCTCGATGCATCCATTTCTTGGCAAACGATAGCATTTCTTCCTCCATGAATCTTGGCGATACACAAACGGCATGGCTCTAAATGCACGCCGCGCGCCGCGCAGGAGAATGCTTGGGAATTTGGGCAAGTATCGGGAATTGCTGGACTTGAGGTACTGACTCGGAGGTACGCGTTTGGCCAACCGTGGTGCCGTTGCCACTGCGTGTGTGGGCGAGGCGACGCCGCGGCAGGGGGAAAATTAGAGCTGGGCAGCGGGCAGATTTGCTACACTACCGCCGCAAATCGCACCTCTGCGCTTTATCGGGAGGCCACATGCCAAAATCCGCCACCCAAACCCGTTCACTTTATGACGTCCATCCGGGCGTCGCGATGGTCCAGAAATGGATTGCCGAACTCAAACCCAAAACCGGCTACTCCCTCGAGGAATGGATCGCTCTCATCAAAAAAGACGGACCTAAAGATCTCGCTGCGCTCCGCTCGTGGCTCAAATCCAAACACCACTTGGGCGCCAATTCCGCAGGGTGGATCGCCGACCGCGCCGGAGGTATTGGCCATGAAGAAGATTCGCCTGAAAATTATCTTGCTGTTGCCGCGCAATACGTCGACGGACAATACGCTGGAAAAAAATCCGCGCTTCGTCCGCTTTTTGAAGGGCTACTTAGGTTAGGAAGGTCTCTCGGCTCGGACGTCAAAGTCTGTCCCTGTAAGAGTATGGTTCCGCTCTACCGCAACCACGTCTTCGCGCAAATCAAGCCCACGACGAATTCACGCATCGACTTTGGCCTGTGCTTCACCACCTACCAGGGCAAGTTGCCCAAGCGGCTGATCGACACCGGCGGCCTCGCCAAAAAAGATCGCATCACCCATCGCATCGAAGTCGCATCCGCGGATCAAATCGACGCCGACCTCGCCAAATGGCTAAAGCTCGCGTACTCTCTGGACAATTAGCTTGCCCGGTTGCGGCCCAAACAACTCACAGACTAAATGACTAGCCTCGCCCGCAAGCTCACGCTCTGGAATTATTTCGCGCTGGGCTTGGGCACCATGATCGGTACCGGCTGGATCGTCCTGATGGACGATTGGCTCGCGCGCGGCGGCCCGCTCGGCGCCATGCTGGGCTTTGCCATAGGTGGCGCAGTGCTGTTGCCCGTCGGCTATATTTATGGCCAGTGGGTTGCGCGCCTTCCAGACGCCTCCGGCGAAGCCGCCTATACCGCGCAGGTCTTCCCGTCGTCCGTCAGTTACTTCACCGGCTGGATGATGCTCCTCGCCTACCTCATCGTGTGCCCTTGGGAAGCCGTGGCCGTCGGCAAACTCGCCGTCTACATCTTCCCGCGTCTGGACACCCTGGAGCTTTATCGCGTGGCTGGCCAGCCCGTGTTTCTTCCGAGGCTTATCCTTGGCCTCGCGCTAACGCTCGTTCTCGCCTATGTAAATTATCGCGGCATTCGCGGTAGCAGCCTCTTCCAAAACGGGGCTACTTCCGCCGTTTTGGTTGCCTTCGTGCTGCTCGTAGTCGTGAGCGCCAAAACCGGATCCGTCTCCAACCTGCCTCCGCTCTTCAGCCACGCGCCTCTGATCTCAATTCTTCTCACCCTGCAAATCGTGCCTTATTTCCTGGTCGGTTTTGAATGTGTCCCCAAAGTTGCCGAAGAGGCCCATCCCGGTTTCCGCACCACAGATTTTTTCAAGGCCATCGTCATGGCCCTGTCAACCGCCGCCAGCTTCTACGTATTGGCGGTAGCCGCCGTCTCGTACATCGCGCCATGGCAGAGCCTTCTCGGCAAACGCTTCGCCACGGCCATTGCGTTCAAATACGGCACG
>JBEKVU010000062.1:0-13343 GCA_049513775.1 Candidatus Acidiferrum sp. | reverse complement strand
CGGAGCTGTACTCCTTGGCATCCGGGCTGCGCGGGTTCCAGTCTGGAGGGGGAAAGGAGACGTGCCAAAATTGCGAGCTGACGCCCTCGAATTCTACGCTAACCTCCGCGATACCTTGCGCGTTCAGATTGATGTCTACCACCGCGCCGAAGATCTCATCCTTGGTCGCGAGGTTCGTCAGCGCCAAGCGTTGCCCACATAGCACCGTGGTCTTCAAAAGAATCAGGCCGCCGTGCGCATTGACGACGATGGCCGAGGTGTCCTCGACGAAAGCCGATCCCTGCTGATTCTTCCCCTCCACCAACAATGGCACGGTGAAAAATATCCGTTGACTGCGTCTACGGTCCGCGCCGGAAACCGGACGCAACGTCGGTGCACTCACAAGGCCTCCTCTCTCAATGGATTTAGACATGCATGAATAGAACCGTTCTCCGCGGCGCAGAAGTGTGGTCGCAGAGGCAGGACGCGGCATGAGAACAATCTAATTTTTCTTGCGGCGCGTCCTCGCAGCGTCACAGATATGTTCGGGGAACCTCTATGTCTTGGAGTATCACCGCTCTGCGCTCCAAGCAACGCTTGGCCCCCTGGCGAGTAACGAGAGCAGCGGAGATCGCACAAGATTCCATCGGCACGCCAGCGGAATTTCCTATGAATGCAAAATCGGCACCGGCGTTCGGAAACAGCGCACCAAGTTTCAGTTCGGCACAGGTGCATTCCGCCCGTCTCGAACTTAGATCTCTAACGAACGTCCGTTTCGTCTGGGAGCTGGCATGAAGCTTCGCAAGAGGATGCTGCTGGTTTTTGCAGGAACCGTGGCGGTCGGCATGGGCGTTCTGTATTTTGTCTCGCGTGATTTGCTGCTCTCCAGTTTCCGGCAGCTCGAAGACGACCAGATGAAGCAGGACGTGGCGCTAGCCTTCTCTGGATTCGACGAGCAACACCGCGCGCTCGGTAATACCACCAACGATTATGCCTATTGGGACCGCATCTACGACTACCTTGGCGATCCGGCTAAAGACGACATTGGCACGGAATTTCAGGATGGCGGAATGGAAGGACTGGGGTTGAATCTAGTCGTCATTCGCGATGTGCTGGGAAATATCGTATACGCTAAAGCCTACGACCAGCAACAGCATCGGGAAGTCCCGCTGCCCAAGGATTTCTTGCACGGACTGTTTACCCGGCAGCAGATGAACCTGCAGTCCGTAGCGCACCTTCCGCAGGAAGGCGTCCTGGAGTTTCCGGATGGTCCATATCTGGTGGCCACGCGGCCCATTCTTACGTCGCAGCGCACCGGGGAGCCACGCGGCGTCTTGCTGCTCGCGCGCAAACTCGATGAGCATGGCGTCAGCCGGGTAAGCGATCTGACGCGTACATCCGTTTCCTTTCAGCATGTCAATTCGGCCTCGCTCCCGCAGGATTACCGCCGCGCGTATCAGTCTCTGCAAAAGGGCGATATAGACATCGCCATTGCGCCCCTCTCCGAGGACAGCATTGCCGGATACATAGTAATCCGCGACATTTTCGGAGAGCCCCTGCTGATCATGCGCGTGGATACCCGGCGGCCGATCTACGACCGAGGTAAATTCAGCCAGCTCTACTTATTCGCGACCGTGTTCCTTGGGGCGCTGATTTCCTCGATTGTGATTATCTTCCTGCTGCAGAAATTCGTGCTATCGCGCCTGAGCGCGCTGAGCAGCGAAGTGAGCAGCATCGGCAAGCGCAAGGCCATCGCCGAGCGCGTGCACGTGAGCGGCGGCGACGAACTCTCCAGTCTGGGCGGCTCCATCAACGGCATGCTCGCCGAGCTGGAAAAAAGCCAGAAACAGTTTCTTCTGATCACGGAAAACATCCATCAGATTTTTTGGATCCGCGACGCCAAATCCGGGCGCTACGACTACATCAACAGCGCCTTTGAAAAGATATGGGGCGCTTCGCGCGAGTCCCTCGAGGAGCAACCCGGATCCTGGCACGGGTTGGTGCATCCCGAAGATAAGCAGGTGGTCGCCCGATTGATGGCCGCACAATCGCGTGGGCAAGCCTGCGAGGCGTACTACCGCATTGTCGCCAAAGATCGGCCGGTGCGCTGGATTTGGGAACGCACCTTCCCATTGTTCGATGCCGAAGGAAATCTTAAGCAAATCACCGGACTGACCGAGGATATAACCGAATTCAAGCGCAACGAGGAAGCGCTCCGGCGTTCGCAACTGGAGCTCGAAGATCGCGTGGCGCAACGTACCGCGGAGCTGGCGGAGCGCAGCGAACTGGTAAAACTGGTCGTCGACTCCACTCCCGGCGCGATGTTTGGCATGGATGCCGAAGGCCGCTTCACCTTTTGCAATCCCGCCGGGGTACGCTTGCTGGGCTACACCGATACTTCTGAAATTCTCGGCCGGGACACTCATGCGCTGATCCACCACACCCGCACGGATGGCAGCGTCTATCCGGTAGCCGACTGCCCGATATTCCACAGCTTCAGCACTGGCGAAGACGCCCATGCGCTCGACGAATTCTTCTGGCGCAAGGATGGCAGCAGCTTCCCGGTGGAGTACAGTTCCCGGCAAATTCGCCGCGACGGCAAGCTGATCGGCGCGGTGGTCACCTTCCTGGATATCACCGAACGCAAACGTCGCGAACTGGAGATCAACCAGAGCCAAAAGCTCGAAGCCGTGGGCCGGCTCGCCGCGGGCATCGCGCACGAGATCAATACCCCAATTCAGTTTGTAGGGGACAACACGCGCTTCCTGCTCGACTCTTTCCAGGACGAACTCAAGATGATCCGCAAATACGAGCAGCTGCAGCAAGCCGCCGCGCAAGGCCCGGTGGACGCCGCGCTGCTTTCTGAAATCTCCGCCATGCGCGCGGAGATCGATTGGCCGTACCTCGAGGAAGAAATTCCCAAAGCCATCAACCAAATGCTCGAAGGCCTGGGTCGTGTCTCGACCATCGTACGCGGCATGAAGGAGTTCTCGCACGTTGATCGCAGCAACGAAAAGGCTCCAGGAGACATCAACCGCGCGCTGGAAAGCACGCTGATCGTGGCGCGCAACGAGCTCAAGTACATTGCCGACGTCGAGGTGAATTTCGGCGAACTGCCCACCGTGCTATGCCACCTGGGCGATCTGAACCAGGTTTTTCTGAACCTGCTGGTTAACGCCGCGCACGCCATCGAGGACTGCACGAAAGAAACGCACGCACGCGGAACAATTTCTGTCAAAACTCGCACCGAAGGTGATTACGTGGAGATTTCCATCGGCGATTCCGGCACCGGCATTCCGGAAGAAGCGCGCGACAAAATTTTTGACCCGTTCTTCACCACCAAGGGCGTCGGCAAAGGCACTGGGCAAGGACTGGCTTTGGCCCGCGCGGTAGTGGTCGAAAAACACGGTGGCACGCTCACCTACATTACGGAAATGGGCAAGGGCACCACCTTTTTTATTCGCTTGCCTTTGCATGCTGTCGCGGTGCGCGAGGAGGCGCTGATTCGATGAAACACATTCTCTTTGTGGACGATGAGGTCAGCATTCTGGACGGTTTGAAACGCATGTTGCGCCCCATGCGTAACGAGTGGGATATGGCTTTTAGCGTCGGAGCCGAGCCCGCGATCGCGCTACTCGCAACTACGCCCTTCGACGTAATTGTCAGCGACATGCGCATGCCGGGGATGGACGGCGCGGCGCTGCTCGAAATAGTGCGCGAAAAGTATCCCAGCATCCTGCGCATCATTCTCTCCGGCTACACCGACCTGCAAGCCGCCATGCGTGCCGTCCCCGTGGCACATCAATTTTTGCTCAAGCCTTGCGATCCGGACATGCTGCGCTCCGCCATTGCGCGCGCCACCAGCCTGGGTGAAGTGCTCGACAGCCGCATGCTGATCAGTCTCGTCGGGTCGCTGCGCGACCTCCCTTCTCCGCCCAAAGTGTCCGCCAGGCTTCGCGTGGCGCTGGCCGATCCCAAAATCACCACCGAGCAAATCAGTGAAATCGTCGAGCAGGATGTGGCCGTCGCCGCCAAGCTTCTGCAACTCGTGAATTCCGCATTTTTTGGTCTGGCGCGCGACGTCAGCGACATTCGCACCGCGGTGAAATGTCTCGGCTTTTCCGTGCTACAGGATCTGGTCCTTTCCCTCGAGGTCTTCCGCTCCTTCACCGCCAATGAGTTTGTCGGCGAGGACTACCTTGAGGAAGTGCAGCGCCATTCCCAGCTCGCCGCCCGTATCGCCACCGGCATTGCCAAGACCACCGAGCTGAACCCCGCCGTCGTGCTCGCAGCGCTCCTGCATGACGTGGGAAAACTGGTGATCACTGAACGCACTCCAGCGCATTTCGCGCGTGCGCTCAAGGAATCTGCGGAGGAGAATCGCCCGTTGTTCGAGGTTGAAGAAAGCCTCATCCACATCTCCCATGCCGAAGTCGGCGCCTATCTGCTTAGCTTGTGGGGCCTGCCGTACACCCTGGTCGAAGCCGTCGCACATCATCACCATCCGCGCCGCGTCGCGCCAAACGGCGTTGACATGGTCGTGGTGGTGTACGTTTGCAATCTGCTGGCGCACGAACGCGAAGCCATCGCCAGCGGCGCAACTCCTCCAGCATTTGATATGGAATTGCTCGCCGAGGCGGGCATCGCTCCGCTTCTTCATGCGTGGCGGAAAATCGCCGAAGCGGCGCACACTAGCGCTGCGCAGTTGGTCGGTTGAGCTTCGCTGCTTTGCGAAGGCCCTCGTTTCGCACGTTCAGGAAGTGCTGGTTCCAGGAACTTGTTCGTTCGTGAACTTTTCGACGGCACGCCGCAGTCGCTCACCACTTGCCGGCTTCGCTTCGATGGCGGGGCTTCGCGAAGAGCATCGTCGTTCTGTTGTACGATGTTGTGCATGACGGAAATCATTTGCCGTGGCGTACTGTTCGATCTTGATGGTGTCCTCGTCGACTCCACCCCCGCGGTCGAGCGCGTGTGGCACGGCTGGGCCGCTGAACACGGATTCGTCCCCGCCGAGGTGGTGCGGCGCGCACACGGCCGACCCAGCATCACCACCATTCGCGAACTGCTCCCCGACGGCGACCACGAAAAAGAAAATCGCGAAGTCGAGCGCCGCGAAATCGCTGACATCTCCGACGTGGTACCGCTGCCCGGCGCATTATCGTTGCTCCGCGATTTGCCCCCACCGGCGTGGACCATCGTAACCTCCTGCTCGCGGCCGCTAGCGCAGGTGCGCATCACCGCTGCGGGCCTTCCCGTTCCGCAAAAGCTCATAACCTCCAGCGATATTCGCCGCGGCAAACCCGATCCGGAGCCCTACCTCAAAGGCGCGGAAATATTGCAGCTGGCGCCCGCAGATTGCGTGGTGATCGAAGACGCCCCGGCCGGTATCCGCGCGGGCCAAGCCGCAGGCGCGCGGGTTCTGGCGCTGCGCACCACGACTCCCTCGGCCGAACTGGCTCAAGCTGGCGCCACGTGGATCGTCGACGACCTCAGCCAGGTCACGCTGCGCGTCGGCAGCGAATCTTCCATGGTGCTAATCATTCCATAAATCTGCATCGGCTACGCGCAGCATGTAATTGCCCCGCAGAAGTACCTGGCGGAGTAGCAAAAAGGCGCGGCTCTCACCTGTCAGCCGCAAAATTTTCCTAGCTCCACCGGCCAACTCCTGTCCCTCCGGCCAGTAATCTTCTGGCAAAACCTATACTTCCGTGGTCCCCGCGCGGCACTTCCAATCGCTACACTGGATTTGCCCGTCAAGCTTCAGCACGACCGCTTCAGGCGCCCGCAAGCACATCTGGGCCACAGTTGGGCCACACAAGGACTCTGAACACACATGGTCACCCGGCCGCAGGTTCCCGAACAGGAAGCTCTTTCAAGAAGTGGTCCCGCCATCATGCAACCAGCAAATTCCGCGGACACCATTCCCGCGCACGTGAGCGGCTCGCGTGGCGCCGCCGAGCCTCCACCGACCTCGCAGCGCACCATTCACACGGCGCAACTCATCACCGTCATGCTGAAAGCGCAAAAGCATGTGAGCGATCTTATTTTTTCGCCCGGCCGCGCCCCGCAAATCGAATCCAACGGCCAGCTCATCCAGCTGAAATTCAAAGGCCTCGAAAAACTTACGCCTTACGACACCAGCTACATCGCCAACGAACTCATGTCCGCCACGGAGCACTCCAAGCGGAAACTCGAAGCCGAAGGTTCGGCGGATCTTTCCTACGGCATTGACGGGGTAGGCCGCTTCCGCGTAAATATTTTTCGCCAGCGCGGCAGCATCGCCGTGGTCATGCGCGTCATTCCAGACAAAATTCCCAGCTTCGAAGAATTAAAGCTCCCCAAAGTCCTCGAAGAGTTCGTAAACCTGCGTAACGGCATCGTGCTGGTCACCGGCCCCACCGGCTCGGGCAAATCTTCCACGCTCGCCGCCGTGCTAGACAAGATGAACGAAGAGAAGGCCTATCACATCCTGACCATCGAGGATCCCATCGAGTTCTTGCATCGCCATAAAAAAGCCACCATGCATCAGCGCGAATTGCATTCCGACACCCCGACGTTTGCCCTGGCGTTGCGCGCGGCTTTGCGGCAAGCACCGAAAGTAATTCTCGTCGGCGAAATGCGCGACCGCGAAACCATCGAAATAGCTCTCGAAGCCTCGGAAACCGGCCACTTGGTGATGTCCACGCTGCACACCATTGACGCTTCGAAAACCGTTGAACGCATCGTCGGCACGTTTCCCCTCAGCGAGCAGCAATCCATCCGCACGCGCCTAGCGAAGGCTTTTCGCTACATCGTGTCGCAACGCCTTTTACCGAAGCGGGATGGCAGCGGCCGCGTCGCCGCCATCGAAGTCCTCAAAGCCACCATGCGCACGCGAGAGTATGTCGAAAAGGGCGAAAGCGAAGGCAAAAGCTTACTGGACGCCATGCGCGATGGCGACACCGAAGGCATGCAGCACTTTGACGCCGAAATCCAGAAACTCATTCGTGCCGGGGTGGTGGACTTTGAAGTGGGCTTAACCTACTCGACCAACGCCGGAAACCTGCGCCTGGAGCTCGCCGATTTCCTCGACGGCCAGAAAAAACCGGCCGCGCCAGCCGCCAAAGCGCCCGCCAGAGACACCGAAGTAGAAATCGAGCGATATTGACCGGCTTCACCACACACGGTGCCGGAAGTCAGGAATCGCCGACTTCAGCAAAATCCGCTTCACCAAAGTCGATGTCGCGCGTCCAATAAAGATAGTCCGGTCAGGTAGTGCTATATTCTCATCGCCCATAAGGAGCAGCCCGAATGAAGACGATACGTCGCGGAGCGGTTTTGTGCTTTGTTCTGTCGTGCGCGGTGGTGCTGGGCCTGCAATTCCCTTCTCCATCTCACGCGCAAGATAAGGATGCCAAGGACGCCAAAGCGCCAGACGCCGCGCCGGCCGCGACGCCTGCTCCGAAAGAAGAGTCCTCCGTCACCGAGCACACCGTGCGCATTGCCGGCCAGACCGTCCCGTACAAAGCCACCGCCGCAACCATCCTCCTCAAAAATGAAAAGGACGAGCCCACTGCGCTCGTCTACTTCACCGCCTACACCCGCGGCGACGTAAAGGATTTAAGCCAGCGCCCCATCGCCTTCCTTTACAACGGCGGTCCCGGCTCCTCTTCGCTCTGGGTTCACATGGGCTCCTTCGGGCCGCGACGGGCGGTAGTTGCCGATGCCGAAGCCTCTCCGGCCGGCCCGTACAAAATGAACGACAATCCGTACTCTCTTCTCGACAAGAGCGATCTGGTTTTTATCGATCCCGTCGGCACCGGTTTCAGCCACGCTGTCGGCAAAGCGGCCGATAAAGATTTCTGGGGAGTCGACGAAGACGTCAAATCCCTCGCGCAATTCATAAACGCGTACGTCAGCCGCAACGACCGCTGGAATTCTCCGAAATTCCTGATCGGCGAAAGTTACGGCACCTTCCGCTCCGCCGCGCTTTCCAACTATTTGCAGAATAACGACGGCATGTATTTCAACGGCCTCGTGCTGATCTCTTCGGTGCTCGATCTGGGCACCATTTCTTTCAATCCGAGCGAAGATATGCCCTACGTTTTTTATCTTCCGAGCTACGCCGCCACCGCGTGGTATCACAACATGCTCAAAGATCGGCCGGCGGATATGAAACCGTTCGCCGAAGAAGCGCGCACCTTCGCCCTCACCGAATACGCCAACGCGCTAAATAAGGGTTCGCGCCTCACCGCCGCCGAAAAAGCGGATATGGCCAAAAAACTTTCGCACTACACGGGGCTCAGCGAAGATTATCTCCTCAAAGCCGACCTGCGCGTGGCCCTTCCGCAATTCATGAAGGAATTGCAGCGCAGCCGCGGGCTCACCACGGGACGCCTGGACGCCCGCTTTTCCGGCTTTTCTTACGATTTAATCGGCGAATTCGCGGAGTTCGATCCGCAGGACACCGGCATTACCGGACCGTTCGTCGCGGTCTGGAATAACTACGTGCGTACTGAACTGAAGTTTGGCCAGGATAAGACGTACCATTCCTCGTCCAACGAGGCCAATCAAAAATGGGATTGGAAGCACAACGCGGGAGACAATTTCGGCTTCCCCGGCTCGCCCAACGTCGAAGGCGATTTAATCCAGGCCCTGCTCACCAATCCGCACCTGAAAGTGGAAATCGAAAACGGCTACTACGACCTGGCCACCCCATTCTTCGCCACGGAGTTCACCGTCGATCATCTCGGCCTGCCGGAAAAATTGCAGAAAAATATCACCCTGCAGTATTACGACGCCGGCCACATGATGTACGTCCACGAAGAAGATCTAGCCAAGCTAAAAACCAACGTGGCCAATTTCATAGACGCCGCTTCCAAACCTTGACCGAACGCTCGAACTGCTTGACGGATTAGGCCCCACAAAAACGCGACGACCCCTAGCGCAAATCCCGCTCTCGGCCACTCGCGCTGGCGTCTTCGTTTATCACTGGCCGGAAACAATCGCGCATGTTCATCAGTAATTTCAGAAGCCCGGATACCCACAAAAATGAAACCGAATCTCCGGGCAATCGCGCGCCGGGAATTTACCTCATCGAAGATCTGATAGAAGAGGACGTTGGCTTTGATTATGCAGGCCACAACAGCTACGAATAGTGCGGACATAAGTACGAGGCGGGCTACCTGCAGGTATTCAATCGCGGAAGCTACTTCGACCACGGCGGCGTCACGCCGGTCATCCGCGCGTATGCGATCAATTGCCCCATGTGTTCATTGGCGTGCACGATGATGCGCAGATACATGCCTTCGACCGTCGCGTCGCGCCCTTCAATTTTGACTTTGCGCGCCAGATCCTTGGGAGTTTCCGCCGCGTGCGCCACCCGGACCGCTTCGAGCGACCTCTTCAGCCAGGCAATTACCTCGGGCTTCGTAGTAACCGTCTTGTCGAGGTCCTCGGTCAAGTCCGCAGGCATCTTCGGCCCGGTAACGCTCAACAAATAAAAATTAGCATCCACGATGTGCATGTACACTTCGCTCGTCGAGCGCACCCCCGGCGCGGGACGCCACGAAAATTTCTCCGCAGGCGTGGCCTCCGCCAGCGCGAGCAATTGCTGCGACACATGCTTCCACTCCCCGTCATACCCCTGCCAAATCCCTTCCGGATACTGCGCCCGAACCGCCGGCGCCGCCAAACAAAGCGAAAGTAAAAATGAAAGAGCTTTCACAAGTCGACTCATTTCAATCTCCTCGGCACAATTGGCAACTCAGGACTTTTGCAGCAAAGCCACGAAATGTAGGTTGCGGCCCACCAGCGCGCTAAACGGCGCAGGATAGAGGCCCAACTCCGTGGTAAAGGTCGCACCCTTAAGTCCGCAAGCCGCAAAATGAGCGTTCCATTGCGCGCGGTTTTGATAGTTGTAGGTAAGCGTCACGCCGTGCGGACGATTGCCAACCCAATCCATAAACCGCAACGTGGCGTGATCGAAAACGTTTTCGCTGAGGTGATCCTTCAACAGCACGCCGTTCCGGCTGACTCGCGCCGCCTCGCGCAATAGCACCCGAACATCACGGGTATGGTGCAGCACGTCCACCAGCATGCACACATCAAAAGAGGCGTCGGGAAACGGCAGCGTGCTTCCATCGAACGGAAAACACTCGATGCGGCAACCCGGCCGCACCAGCACTTCCACGCCTTTAATCGAAATGTCCGGCCGCGATTCCGCAATCAAGCCGGAAATCGTACCGTCGCCACACCCTATATCGAGCACCGAAGCCGAAGGCGGAATCTGCGCAGCCAGCGCCGCCGCCAGCACGCGCACCCTCCGCTGGTGCACAAAAGCCTGGTGGCCATGCTTCACCGCGGAAAGCAGCAGCGAATTCTGCCCCGGCGCAATCTTCGGCGCTATTTTTTCCGCGTCCATTTATTTGCGCCCTGTACTTGCGCCTTTAATCTTCGCCTAACTATTTCCGTTCGTAGTCGCCGATAAACGTCCCGCGGCTAATACCCAGCATGCTCAAAAAGAACGACCCGAAAACAATCTGCACGCCCAGAAACAGCCACATCGCCCAAAACAAAATCTGCCGCACCTGATGCAACTCGCCAAATCCACTCGCCGCCCACGACCACGTAATCCACGCACACCCGCCCAGCCCGCACAAAAACAGCGCCGCGCCCAGCGCCAAGCCGGACTCCAGCGTCACGCTGCGCAACGCCCGCTTCAGCGACACCCCGCCATGATCGAAGCGCTCCGCATAACTGAAAACTTTCGCGAACGCCCCAATCGAAAGAATCTGCGCCCCCAGCAGCGTAAAAAACACGCCAAAAATCATCGTGTGAATGTCCAGCGTCACGCGCCCCACGTGCCGCGGCCCGGGCAGCAGCCAAAAAACCAGCGCCAATCCCAAAACCCCGAGCGCCGCTCCCGGCAACAAAAACAGCCAGTTCGGCGCATACAGCAGCATGAACCGCAAACTCCTCCATCCATCGCGAAAACTCCGCAGATGCGGTGCTCGCCCGCGCTTATCCGGCCACAAAATAATCGGGATCTCCGCGATGCGCGCTTTCATCTGCGCCGCCTTGATCACCATCTCCAGCGCAAACTCCATCCCCGTGCTGCGCACATCCAGCCGCTGCGCCAGCGCCCGCGTGAACCCCCGCAGCCCGCAATACACATCACCCACACCGGAACGAAACAGCGTGTTCAACAAAAACGTCAGCCCGGGATTGCCAAAATATTTGTGCAGCGGCGGCATAGCGCCGGGTTTGATCTCGCCCAAAAACCGATTGCCCATCACCAGATCAAAACCTTCGCGCAGCTTCGCTACAAAATTCGGCACTTCGCTGAAATCGTAGCTATCGTCCGCATCGCCCATCACGATGCATTCGCCCTGCGCCGCGGCAATCCCCGAGCGTAGCGCCGCGCCATATCCGCGCTCCCTCACCGCCACCACGCGCGCGCCATGCGCCTCGGCAATCTCGATCGAACCATCCGTCGAACCATTGTCCGCTACCAAAACTTCACCGCGCAGCCCGGCGGCGCGAAACGCCGCCACCGCCTTATCAATACAAAACGCGAGCGAGTTCGCCTCGTTCAGGCACGGAATCACCACCGAAACATCCAGCGCCACAGCCCCATCCGAAGGCCCAAGCCCCTCGCGACCCAAAATTGCAATAGTAGTCATGGCAGCGAACATCTTAACCTGGTATCTCGCACCTTTCCCACTGTAGCGGCCGTCTTCTGAGGCGGTCGCCTTTGGGCACCACACCATGCTGCATCAAAAATGCAAGGTGTGCGAAACTCCCCGCAGCGACTACAATATCCCCATCGACAGGAATCGACACACAGCCAGCACAAAAGTAATTCGGAGCATCGCAAAAACTTGCCTACCCCGCTCCCCGACTCTCTCACCCCCTACACCCCGCAAAATATTCTCCTCTGCACCGCGCTAGCGTGCGCGTTGGTGTTGCTAACCCTCAAAAAAAAAGCCGCACCAGAAAAATTCCTGAGCACAACAGAACGCCTCCTCTGCAAATTCAACGAGCGTCGCGCACTAGCAACCAGCACATTATTCCTGACCATCCTCGCTACCCGCCTGGCAATACTCCCCCTCCTCCCCATCCCCCTCCCCGGCATCCACGACGAATTCAGCTACCTCTTAATGTCCGACACTTTCGTCCACGGCCGCCTAACCAATCCTACCCACCCCCTATGGCGCAGCTTCGAAACGTTTCACGTCAACTGGCTACCCACCTACTCCTCGATCTACCCTCCAGGGCAAGGCGCGGCCCTCGCCATCGGCCAACTTCTCGGCCACCCCTGGTTCGGCGTCCTCCTTAGCAACGCCGCCATGTGCGCCGCAATCCTCTGGATGCTCCAGGGGTGGCTCCCCGCACGCTGGGCGTTCCTCGGCGCCATTCTCGCCGCGCTAAAACTCAGCCTCGCCAGCTACTGGATGAACAGCTACTGGGGAGGCGCAGTCGCCGCCATCGCCGGCGCGCTAGTCCTCGGCGCGTTACCCCGCATTCGCAAAAATGCCCGCCCGCGCGACGCTTTCATCCTCGCCGCAGGCGTGGCCATCCTAGCCAACAGCCGCCCTTACGAGGGCCTGCTCTTTTGTTTACCCGTCGTCGTTTGGCTGATCTTCTGGCTGGCCAAAAAAAATTCGTCGCCACTCTCAAGTGCGCAACGCATCCGCCGCGTCTTAGCGCCAATCGCCGCCGTTCTCGCGCTGACCGCCGCCTTCATGGCCTTCTACAACTCCCGCCTCACCGGACACGCCCTCCTCTTCCCCTACACCCTAAATCTCCGCACCTACGTCACCGCGCCCATCTTCCTCTGGCAACCCGCCAAACCCGCGCTCCACTACGACAATCAGCAATTTGAAGATTTCTACAACGATTGGGAACGCGGCGATTACCAATTCACCCCGTCAGGTGTCCTCGCAAACGCTCAACTCAAATGGCAGCGCCTGAGCTCCGTATTTTTCTGGCCCGCCACCGCAATACTCCTGCCATCTTTATTTTTCACTTTCCGCGACAAACGCATGCGCTTCTTATGGATCGTCTTTCTAAGCGCCACTCCGGGCCTCTTCGTAGTCGTCTGGTCCAACCCGCATTACGCCGCCCCGCTAACCTCGGCAGTCTTCGCCTTGCTCGTCCAGTCGCTCCGACACCTCCGCGCCTGGCGACCCTGCGCCCGCCCCATCGGCCCCGCACTCGCGCGCGCCATCGTCGCGCTCCTCGTCATACAAATCATCGCCGCAGTCCACGCCCGCCAGTGCGACGCGCTCACCTGGGCCTGCACCGGCGACACCAGCCGCCAAGCCAATCTCGATCGCCTGGCCGCTCTCCCCGGCAAGCACCTCATCATCGTCCGCTACGAT
>JBEKVU010000061.1:0-13349 GCA_049513775.1 Candidatus Acidiferrum sp. | reverse complement strand
CGTTCCTTCAGCCGAGGTAGTGGCGCAGCCGCCATCACTCCTGTAGATTTACATGGGTCAAATACACCATCGGACCGTAAGCACGAGGAGAAAAAATGTCGGATACGACTGTGACAGGTGCGGACTTCAAGAAGCAGTTGCGCGCAGGAACGCCCAAGCTGGGCCTATTCGTAAACTCCCATAGCGCCACCATCGCGGAGCAGCTCGCGCACAGCGGATACGATTGGGTGCTGGTTGATACCCAGCACGGCCCCATGGACCACCAGAATCTCTCGGCCATGCTCTGCGGCATCGCGAACGGCGGCGCGAAATCCATGGTGCGGGTGGGCGGTTACGATGATCGCCCCGGCATCCAGCAGGCCCTCGACCTCGGGTCTGACGGCGTCCTCGTTCCCTACATCAACACCGCCGAAGAAGCCCGCCAGGCAATCAGCTGCATGCGGTATCCCACCGCTGGCACGCGCTCCGTTTACTTCCCGCAGCGCAGCATGAACAAGGGCGGCCTGCTCGGATACGCGGGAGGTTGGAACGCGAACGCTATCGTCGCGTTGCAAGTCGAAACCGCCTCCTGCGTCCAGAATATCGCTGAAATTGCCGCGGTCCCCGGGGTCGACATCCTTTTCCTTGGGCAAAACGATCTCTGCATGTCCATGGGTCTATATGAAAAGTACGAATTCCCGCACATGTACACCTCGCCGGAGCTGAACGCCGCCACCACCAAATTGATCGAATCCGCCCGCAAGAATAACGTCATCCTCGGCCTTTTCCTCTTCGGCACTTCCCGTGTCGGCGAATTTCTCGACAAAGGTTTCACCTTCATCAGCGTGGGCAACGATCTACACCATGTGCTTACGCAGGCTGGCGCCTACGTAAAGGACGTCGAAGCCGTATCTAAGGAAAAAGGCAAATCCTGGACGCGCCGCCCGACGGCGCTCCTCTGATGCTAGGCCTTCGATAAAAATGACTTCTCGCCGCGCCATCGCTGCGCTCCTCGCCGGCCTCTTGACCGCGCTCGCCGAGTCACCGTGGACCGTTGCCGCACCGCAACGTGCCGCGCACCAAAGAGCCGCGGAATCGCTAACCGCTGTGCCTCGAACCGCTTGCGGCGCCGGTGCCACGCTCTCACTCAGCGGAACCTCTGCCAGCCAGGGCGGGCTGCTCCTTGCCACCCTCTCGTTAAAATCGCCTCTAACCTCCGTTCACGCCAAATGGGACACCCAAGAAATCTCCTTCTGGCAGAACGCGCAAGCCGCGTCTGCTACAGCAAAGCCCCAAATCTGGCATGCCTTCGTCCCGGTCGACCTCGAGAAAGCCCCCGGCGATTACGCGTTCGCCGTTGACCTCCAGCCTCCTCAGACTCCGGCATCCCCGGCGAACTGCCAGCTCACCATCCACGTAACCCCCGGCAACTTCGCTACGGAAAGCCTGAAAGTCGCCCCGCAATTCGTCGAACCTGACCCCGAGCAACTTGCCCGCGCAAAAAAGGAGGGCCAACGGCTCCGCGAAATTTACGCCACCATCACTCCCGATAAGTTGTGGCAAGGCCGATTCCGCGTCCCGCTAACCGGCAGAACCTCCGGAGCAAATTTCGGGCGCCGCCGCGTCCTCAACGGTGAGCCAAGCTCCCCGCATACTGGCGTCGACTTCCCTGCGCCCACCGGCACCCCGGTTCACGCCGCGCAAGCCGGCCGCGTAGTCCTCGCCGAACCGCTGTATTTCGGGGGCAACTCCGTGCTCATCGATCACGGATGGGGTGTTTACACGCTTTACTGTCACCTGTCCGTCATCTCCGTAAAGGTGGGAGACGCACTTTCCGTCGACGCGATCCTCGGCAAGGTCGGCGCCACCGGCCGCGTCACTGGCCCGCATTTGCACTGGGGCCTGGACATCGCCGGCGCCCGCGTAAACGCCCTGCAAATCCTCAAGTTTTCAGGGTTTTAGCGTATCGGTGAATCGCGCGCAGCGCTTAGGCGGCGTCGAAAGGCCAAAATACTCGCGAATCCACAGTTGCAGTGAAGTGTACAAAGCATTATCTGTCATTGCCGGTGCCCAAACCACCGGTTAAACAACACCAGTACTCCAGTTCTCTACTGATTTTGGTACGGAGGATTCATTGCCACGCCGGGCAAAATCCTCCAAACTCTCATTGTTCGGTGAGGGCATATTTTACCGGTTGCTTTTTCCGTGCGATTTGGCATGCTACTCGGGCCTAAGCCAAAGGCGCACCGCTTTACGGTTCGTCCCACCGACTCCGTGAAACGTAATCCGTTCGGACTGTTTCGCCGTAGTGAACAAAGAGAAGGTAGCCACCGCAGATGTCACTAATCAATTTTCGTTACAAGGAACGTCGTCGCACCGTTCGCGTCTCCCTGGCTGTGCCTCTGACCGTGCATGGCAAATCGTGCGAGGGCGAAAAGTTTGTCATCAACACGCACTCGCAATCCGTGAATCGCCACGGCGCGCTTTTTAATCTCGAGCATCTCGTCACCATGGGTCAGCAACTCCTGCTCGTGAACGACCATACCGCGCGCTCCGTTGAGTGCCGCGTGATCAACATTCGTCGCGCGCGCGATGGCAAGAATTACGTTGGAGTCGAGTTCGTTTCCGAAGATACTAATTTCTGGCACATGTCTTTCCCGATTCCTGGTGCTCGCCCGCTTCGCCGCGCCAGCCAGTCCAAACAATCCGCCTAAGCGCGCCTTCGAATCTTCAGCGCGCATGCATGTTTTCCCCGATGCCTCGCAGATAGGACTCATATCCGATACCCACGGTCTTCTGCGTCCGGAAGCTCTCGATGCTTTGCGGGGCTCGCACCTCATTCTTCACGCCGGCGACGTTGGCGATCCTGTAATCCTTGCCACGTTGCGTAATATAGCCCCGGTAGTCGCCATTCGCGGCAACGTGGACACCGAGCCCTGGGCCGATGCCCTGCCGGTCACGGAACTAGTCACCGCGACTGGCGTCAACATTTACATGCTCCACAATCGCGAAAGTTTGGATCTCGTCCCCGAGGCGGCAGGCGTGAACATTGTTCTCAGCGGACATTCGCACAAGCCCGGGCAGGAATGGCGCCGTGAAGTTCTCTACATCAATCCCGGAAGCGCCGGTTCGCGCCGCTTCAATCTCCCCATCACGGTAGCCCGTCTGGATTTGAAGGCCAAGCCTCTGCGCGCCGAAATCGTCTCGCTTGAAAACTAGTGCGGGCTGACCGACGATATCGCATACGGCGCCAACCGTTCCCGCGCCGCTGTCACCAGCCTAAGAAATCTCTTTGCTAGTTCGCGAATCTGTTCCGCTCGCCGTTTCTCAATCGCCTGCCGCGGTATCAATTCGCTGCCAATCCCCAGCGCCGCCGCTCCTGCCAAAATAAAATTTCCCGCGGTCTGCTGATTCACTCCGCCGGCGGCCACCATGGGAATTTTCGGAAACGGCCCTTTCAGTGCGCGAATGTAAGAATCTCCGCCCACCTGCGCGCAAGGGAACACTTTGATAAAATCGGCTCCCGCGCTCCACGCGGTATGAATTTCCGAAGGCGTCAGCGCTCCCGCCAGCATCGTCACATTGTGCTTCTTGGCCATTTCGATCACCGGCACGTCGAGGCATGGCGAAGTCAAGAATCCCGCGCCCGCATCCAGGCAGCGTCGTGCCGTCTCCGTATCCAGTACCGTGCCCGCGCCGACGAGCATCCCCGGAATGTGTTTCGTCAGGTAGGCGATCATGTCGATGGCTCCAGGGATGGTCATCGTAATTTCGACGATAGGAATTCCGCCGCTCGATACCGCGTCCGCGGCAAAGTGCGCGTCTTCGGCCGAAGCCGTGCGGATTCCCGGTACAATTCCGATCTCGTGTATGCGCGATCGAACCTCTTCGTTGTTCATAGCCCGAGTTTCTCCGACCTGGCCGATTTGGAGTGTTTCCGTGGTCCGAGCATAGGACAAACCCGCCCCCGGGTAAACAGCATCGCCGGAAAGTGCTAGACTTTCCCCATGGCCACCAAAAAGAAAACCAAAAAAGCTGCAAAGAAAAAGCCCGCGAAAGCCGCGAAGAAGTCATCGAAGAAAATCGCAAAAAAAGTTGCCAAGAAGATCGTTGCGAAAAAAGTCTCCGCAGCAAAAAAGCCTTCCAAACTCGTGGCGAAGGCGCGTGCGAAGACCGCGCCCAAGCCCGCGGCCAGAGCAACCGACGCCAGGAAGCCTGTTCGCAGCCGCGGTACGCAAGAAAATATTGAAACCGTCGCTTTCGAGCCTGCGGGACTCGGCGCACGCTCCGGTGGCCAATCCGGCGACCTGCAAGGTCTCACCAATCGCGCCGGCGCGGACTCTGAAAGCGTCGACGAGCTCCTTGAAGAAGGCAACGCCTTCGAAGCCGAAGTCGTAAAGGGCGTCGAAGACGTTCCCGACGCCGACGAGGGCGAAATCCGGACGCACGAAATCCCAGAAGACGACGTTCCCGGCGAATACAACGATCAGTAGTCTTTCTGTGGCGCGGCACTCTTGTTTTCACCCGCCAGGGTTCCTGTGCGCGAGGCCTGCGGCCGACCGTTATTCAACAATCCTTTACGGGCCTTTACGGCGAAAACACATAACCTGCGCCGCGCGCAGCGCATCTGAACTCCACAGCAAAACTGGAGCGTCCATGATCTCGTCTAAAGGTTTCGCCGCGAAGACCGTCAAGTCTCACATCGAGCCATTCAATTTCGAACGCCGCGATCCGTTGCCCAGTGACATTGTCATCGCTATCGAATTCTGCGGCATTTGCCATTCCGATCTTCACCAGGTCAACGACGATTGGTTCCCCGGGATTTTCCCCATGGTCCCCGGGCACGAAATCGTCGGGCGCGTCTCGCAAGTTGGGAGTGCCGTCAAGAAATTCAAGGTTGGAGATCTCGCAGGTGTCGGCTGCATGGTCGATTCCTGCCGTGACTGCGAGTCCTGCAAAGCCGGTCTCGAGCAGTATTGCAATGTCGGCACAATCCTTACCTACAACGCCCGCGACAAGCAAGGCAACCCCACCTACGGCGGCTATTCCAACAACATGGTCGTCGACGAGGCTTTTGCGGTAAAAGTTCCCGCTAACCTCGATCTCGCCGCGGTCGCCCCGCTCCTTTGCGCCGGAATCACCACCTACTCTCCGCTGCGCCATTGGAAAGTCGGCAAGCACAGCAAAGTAGGGGTAGTCGGCCTCGGCGGTTTGGGCCACATGGCCTTGAAACTGGCGCACGCCATGGGCGGTCACGTAGTACAGTTCACCACCTCGCCCAAAAAGAAAGAAGACGCCCTGCGCCTGGGTGCCGACGAAGTGGTCATGTCCAACGATGCGAACGCCATGCAAGCCCACGCCAGCTCTTTCGACATCATCCTGGACACCGTTTCCGCCGATCACGACATTAACGCTTTCGTGGCCCTCCTGAAGCTGGACGCCGTCCACGTCCTACTTGGCGCGCCGGACCGCCCCACGCTCGTCTCCGCCTTTCCCCTGCTCATGAAGCGCCGCTCCATCGCCGGCTCCGCCATCGGCGGCATCAGAGAAACCCAAGAAATGCTGGACTTCTGCGGCCAGCACAACATCGTCTCAGACATCGAAGTCGTCCCCACCACAAAAATCAACGAAGCCTACAAACGTCTGGCAGCCAACGACGTAAAATACCGCTTCGTAATAGACATAGCCTGCGCCCAATAGCAGCCGTGGCGTGGCAGGGGTTTGTGAAAGTGCCGGACCGTACTCCGGCCTGCTTTGTTTTTGTGGATCCTGCAACTTCAGCCACACCCAAAACCCGTCATCCCGAGCACAGCAAGGAATGTGCTTATTGGCTTGCCGGGCGGGCCGACTTCGCAATCGTTCCGTTGCAAGCGGGCATCGCGCCGCGACAAATTCTATCGCTCGTGCACCTCGTCCCGCGGGAAACACCGCCCCGATTCAACATGTTCAGTGTCTTCACCAACGCATCGAATTCCTGTTAAAGGACCACCCCTCACCGCAAATTTCCCTAACCATTTGCGAAACACCGCGTTCAGCGTCGTGTGTCGTGCCTTCGCGGCGAGCCGTGCTTGCCCAATAAGTCGTTCGTCTGCTCTAGGCGTAATATTTTTGATACAAAAAGTTGATGCGCGATCACTCCCACCTTACCCCCGCAGCATAATTTCCAAATCATCGGGATGCATCGCGCAAAGCATCGCTGCCTCCCGCTCAATCCTGCCCCCGCGAATCAACTGCACCAGCGAATCCTCCATCGTGAACGATCCCTTCTTCTTCGTCAGCGTAATCTCCTGGTGTAACTGCTGCAGCTGATTCCTACGAATGTGCTGCCTCGCCCCGGTACCCACCACTAGCAACTCCGCCGCAGGCACCCTCCCGCCGCCCTTGCTGGGCAACAAAATCTGCGTCAACACCGCGGTAAGCGACATCGCCAACTCTTGACGAATCGTGTTCTGCCGCTCCAGTGGAAAGCTATCCGCAATCCGCGACACCGTCGTAGCCACGTCCACGGTATGCAGCGTGGAAAGCACCAGATGTCCCGTCTCGGCCGCCGCCACGGCGATCATCATGGTCTCTGCGTCCCGCATCTCGCCCACCACGATCACGTCCGGCGCCTGTCGCAACGCTGCTCGCAACGCCGTAGGAAAATCCGGCGCATCCTCTCCGATCTCCACCTGTTCGATAATGCTTTTGAAGTGCCGGTGCTGATACTCCACCGGATCCTCGATGATCAAGATGTGCCGCGATTCACTGCGGTTGATCTCGTTGACCAGTGCCGCCATCGTAGTGGACTTTCCCGAGCCCGCCGGGCCGCCTATCAACACCAGTCCGCGCGGCAATTTGGCCAGCGCTTGCACGCCGGTCGGCAGGTGCAGGTCGCTGATCACCGGCACCTTCGATGGCAACGCCCGCACTGCCGCGGCCGCCGCCCCTCGTTCGCGATGCAGGTTGATGCGAAAGCGCCCCAAACCCTCCACCGCATACGAAGAGTCCGCGATCCGATGCTCCCGATAGGTCTTCAGCGCATACCAGCTGAGCGCCGGAATCACCGCCGGCTCAATCTCCGAAGCCTCCAGCGCACGGTGCTCGAGCTTCTCGACCTGACCGTCGCGCAGAATGCACGCTGGCGCTCCGGGCACCAGCAAGAGGTCGCTCCCTGCCCGCGTCACCAGCGCGCGCAGCCACTGGTCGAGCCGCCGCGTTTCCGCGAGCTCCTCGTGACGCAGTTCTTCCGGTCCGGCACCAAAGGACCCGTCATCGAAAGAATCGTCGATCTCTCCTCCACGCATGCGCATCAGGATTCACCGCCACCGCGTTTGGTTGCTGCTCACATTCCTTTTTCCGTCGGGAAGCCCTCCTCAAACCAGTCGGCGTTGAAACTGTTCGCGAGCGCCAGCACCCGCAAGTGCGTGAATCCCATCGCACGTAGCGTTGCAAACGCGGGCCGAATATTCGGACACTTGTCGAAGGGACAGCACCCACAGTAAATCACCAAATTCGTCCCTCGCGGCAGGGATTCCGCCCACTTTTTTATCTCCGCCATCCCCGCCTCGGTCGATCCCGTTCCATGAAACACCGCGCCTGCAATATGCCCCCCGGCGTATAGCGTTCGGAATCCCACATACAAAATCGTTGGGCCGCCCGCCTTCTTCTCTGTAATCTCGCCGGCCAAATCCGCAGGTTGCACAACGTCAGCGCTAGTCCACGGCTCGTTTGCTGCAGGCGCCGCCGCGACCGCTAGCTCCGAGAAATGGTTGTAGACGCAGAGCGCTCCGGTCATCGCCGAAATGAATCCCAGCAAACTCCACGCGTGGCGCAATGCGATTCTTGCAAAAGGCATGAAAATTCCCCCACACGATGTTAACTCCTAATCGATTCAAATTCCTCGGTCCGAAGCTCCCCACACGAATCTATAGTTTCGCTGTCGCAAAAATACATTCCTTGCTGGATACGCCAGTCCGCCATACACCCGCTACAGTCCAAGCGTAGCTCGCCAAGCGCCTCGTTGCGCGAAGACGCTGTGGGTCAAGTGCCGTGGGATGGATCATCATGCAACTCGAAAGCACGCTCTCTAAAATCATTTATGTCTCATGTTTGACGATTTCTCTTACCGCCCTCGGCGGTTGGGCGGTCTTGGCGCACCAGGATGCGCCGAGCGGCATGACCGAACAGTCGAAGGCGGAAATGAAGGACGCGCGCTTTGTCCACGACGCAGCCCTCGGCAACATGGCCGAAATTCAGCTCGGCAGATTGGCCGCCGAACGCGGCGGGAGCGACGTCGTCAAAGCTTTCGGCGAACGCATGATCGTGCAACACGGTTCCATGGCGGATCAACTGAAGGCCGCGGCGCAAAAAGAAAATGTCGCCCTCCCCGGCAAGCTCTCTTCGCGCGATCAGCAAACCTACGACCGCCTCGCGCACTTGAGCGGCAGTCCGTTTGACCGCGCTTATGCCCAAAATATGGTCGACGACCACCAGAAAGATTTAGCTGCTTTCCAGATGGAAGCCAACATTGGCAAAGATGAAACCTTCAGGACTTTCGCCGACCAGTCCCTACCCACGATTCAAGAACACCTCAATCAAGCCCGTGAAGTGCTCAAAACCGTATCCCAGACCAGCAGCCACACCAGCGCCTATCGTTCTGCCGGACGTTCACCAGGACAATAATTAGCCCGCTCTAATTCGCCGCCTGCCTTTGTATCGGATTTGTCATGCTTGCAATCCTTACTTCACGTTGACAGGAGGTCCGCCGCTACCGCAACATGGCGCGTCAGGCAATCCGGAGGGTGCTATGCGTGTCGCGATGTGGAAAGCGTGGGCAGTAGGAATCGGCTTATCGGCTGTCGCTCTGGTGTCCTTGGCGGCGGCGCAACGCAGCACTCCGCAGAGTGCCCCGCTCGCGGGCAGCGACGTCGAGCGCGGAAAATATCTCGTCGAAAACGTAGCCATGTGCGGCGAATGCCATACCCCGCGCAACGCGCGTGGCAATTTGAAATATGACGCCTGGTTGCAAGGCGCCAGCACCTGGATTCGTCCGGTAGCCCCAATCCAGCCGTGGGCCGACTCCGCGCCCCCGCTCGCCGGAATGCCCAGCTTTACCGACGAACAGTTCGCCACCATTCTTGAAAAGGGAACCGGCCCGGAAGGCGAAGCTCTGCGCCCCCCGATGCACATCTACCACATGCATCATGAAGACGCGAAAGCCATCATCGCCTATCTAAAATCGCTGCCTCCCGCGAGCCGCTAAAGCGGCGAAGGCCGGACGTGGCGACGCTCGCCGATCTTTTTCCCGCGGCAGTTTTGATCGCTGCCAGGGAATAACCCGCGCATTACTTCTTAAATTCAGCTCGCGTGCGCTGCAGCTTACCGGCTGTGGTGCGCAGCGTTTCCGGAATGTTTTTGTTGGTAGCCAGGCGTTTCAAGTCGATGGCGTTGATGGCCGGAAGAAGATGCAGGGAAACATCGATGGGAGTCTTCGGATTATTCAGAAGATTGCGCACAACCGTGTACTTTTTGCGGAATTTCCGGTTGTTCGCAATCAAACGCAGAATTTCGTCGGTCAAACTGGACATCGCCGCAAACGCTTCCACTTCCTGATCCGTAAGGCGCGGCGATTGTAGCACCGCGCGCTGCACCACTTTGTTCGAGTCGCGAATCAGTGTACGCCGCGCATCGGAGCCGCCCATCACCGCGAATTTCACGCGCTGCGCCACATTCATTTTCGCCAGGCGCTGCAACAAGGTTTTCCGGCGTTCGGCGTCCGGCTCCGCTTCGGCCGCCGCTTCCGCCAGCGCCGCCACGTCCAGTGGAACTCCCGGGCCGTGCAATTCGCGCAGCAAAGCTTTCTGCTCCGCAGTGACCGACGAAGAATTCTCCAGCGCCGCGGTCAGCGCCGGAGAATCGCTTACACGCGCGAGATCGTCGACCAGTTCCTGAATTTGTGCCACCGAAATATACGGCACGACGCCGACCAGGAGTGCTGCTGGACAATTTCCATTCTGCACCAGCGCGTCCGCGATACCCGGCTTGTCTGCCAGATTGCGTGAGGCATAAGCCAACACCGCCGGCACAGCTTGCAGCCGCCTCACCGCCTCCAAAAAACCTTCAAGTGGCATCGAGAGCAGCGCCTCCTGCGCGCGGGTCGCCACCATTTCATCGGGGTCGCTCGCCAGCACCGTCAAAATTTCGGCATGGTCTGCAGGAGAAAGATGCGCGCCGCTCGAGCATACCGCCAGCTTGCGTTCGCGCGGCGCGCGGTCGTGGCGCAAATCATCAATTACTTCAGGGCTGAGTGTTTCCACCGGCTTCCGGCCTCACATCCTTCTTACTGAGCACCATTGTACCGGAAGCCCCGGGCGGTCCGAGCGGCCGCATTACTTGATGGTTCAATTCCAGCAACACCGCCGAGGAATCCGCCGCGGTGATTTCGAAGTGGTCACTGGCCGCAAAATGCCGGTTGACGCCGGCGGGCATTTCGCCATCAAACACCAATTTGTCGTCGGCAAGAATACGCGCACGCGTGGCCGCGGAAGTGGAAACGGACAACTCCAGCGCTTCGCCTCCCGCCGCGTCGCTTCCCCCCTTTTCGGATCCCGACATCGCTGTTGAAGTGTCGGCGCCGCTCGGCGGAAAAGCATTCGCGGAGGAATCTGCGGCACTCTCCTTCGTCTTGCTCGCCGCGCCTTGCGCGCTTACCGCTTCTGCCGAGGGATCTTGCGGCGCACCCACCAGCACCGATGAAGATTGCCCCTCGTGCCGCGCGGCATACCGCCGCCATGCATACCGCCCGGCGAAAAACAGCCCGGCAAGCACCGCGCAAATCACCACCACTGCCAGAATCGGAGCCCACACCGGCGTCGACGGAATCCGTTCCTCGGGCCGGGAAGCTCCGCGCCCCACGTCCCCGCGCGCCAAATCGTATTCGCTCAGCAAACTCTCTTCATCCAGCCCCAGATAGCCCGCGATGGTGCGCACAAAGCCTCGCCCGAACACACCACCGGGCAGCTTCTTCCAATCTTCATTTTCCAGCGCATCCAGAAACCGTTGGCTGATGCGCGTGGCCTTCGTCAATTCATCGAGCGAGACCTCGCGCATTTCGCGTTCGCGCTTCAGGCGCTCCCCGAAACTACCCTTAGCCATAAGTCGGACTTGCCCCCGCACAACCGCCGCGCGGTCGTCACCTCAGTGTAACCGAATCGCGAACGATCGCATGGCGTAGGAATGTTTTGCGATCTCAAAATTTTCGGGGCCCCGCGTGCAGCTTTCGATGGCTTCTTATGGAAGCGGCAGAACATTCTTCCACGCCATGGACATGGCCGTTGCCGGGACGTTATGGGCCACCAGCGCGCCCCGGTTGCGCTCAGGGTCGCCTCCGCCCGCTCCGTCTTGCGTCGCGAAACGTCAGCACGCCCTCTTCGGGAATTTCCGCAGAGAGCGTTAACGCGCGCCGAATGCGCCCAGGTGTGATCGGTCAAAGCCGGCATTTCGCCAGTTGAGCGAACCAGTTGAGCTAAGAACTTTTGATGAGCTAGCGACGCAGGCTCGCGGCGTTGCGCAACGCCAGTTTTACCGATGCGCCGAATACCGACCGCAGCGTCGGCTCGCCCTCCGGCGTCACCGCCCCAGAAATCAGCAGCATCGCGGCCCCATGCACCAGCACCGTCAGCACCAGAACCAACTCGTCATGATCCTGCGGCGCTCCCCCCAGCCATTCCGCAGCTCTCTTCTTGGCGTATTCAAAGTTAGCCCGCGGCCCGGGAAGCTTGGCAATCAGGTGGGAATAGAAAAGCTCGTATTCTCGCGGCTGCCGCAAAGCCACTTCGAACATGGCGTGCGCCATTTCCTCCAGCGAGTTGCACGGCTCCAGCACGGCGAACGAATCCATCTGGTAGTGATCCGCCAGCGCGCGCAAAATCGCGTCGCGATCGCGGAATCGCCGGTACACCGCCGGAGTATTGGTGCGCGCCAATTTCGCCAAGCTGCGCATCGATAGACCTTTTTCTCCGCCCTTCACAAATAATTGCAGCGCCGCTTGCAGAATTCGCGCGCGCAGCTGCGGTTCCGGTTTTCTCGGCATCAGGCCCTCGGCAGGTCTCTGAAAATAAATAAAATCATTTCGTTGACACTGTAGACTTAACGGTGTATATATAATGAGCTTAAATCGTTTCAATTACAAGCAAGTCGCACTCGTAGGAGATTTATAAGATGTCTGCAAGGCACGAAACCGGGGACCCCGTCGCGCTCGTTCAATTGAACGGGGACTTGCGGCACGCGCACGCGGAGTTGCAATCCGCGCATCGCGCCGCGCAGCGCTTGCGCGTACGTTTCACCGTAGAAGAAATCGCCCGCCACGCGGAACCCGCCATGTTGAGTACCGCCCAGGCCGCCGCCACGGGCCTGTATAATTTTTTCTCCAGCATTCCGCTGCTTACGGAAAACTCCGCCGCGCGGGATACCCACGAAGGGCCGGACCTCGACGAAAATCAGGTCCTCGCCGCAATCGGGGACATCGCCGCATACATGTCCGAGCAGCGCGATAAGTACCGTCCCATGGGCGAACCGCTGGACGCGCACCATCTGCAAATGATGTCCAGTTTTTTCTCCCCCAGCGTGCTGTCGCGCGTTCGTATCGTGGAGTTGGCTAAGCTTGGCCTCGGGCGCCTCGAAATCAAGCGCCAGGCCAATAGCTATCATCATCTGCTCGAATTAACCCACATGGCTTCGGTCACTTTTGAGGACGTCGTGGTGTTCAACGAAGCGCTTTCCGCGCGTTCCCTGTTTCATGCGCTGGTGCACGCCGTGCAGTTCCAATTGCTGGGCTTGCCGCGCTACACGGAGCTCTTCGTGCGCGCCTTCGTCGCCACCCGTTGGCGTTTCAACGTCCCGCTCGAAGCCCACGCCTTCGAACTCGAATCCAGATTTGCCGCCAACCGCGAGCAAGCTTTCTTTGTCGAAGATGAAGTCCGGCTGTGGATCAGCCGCGAGCGTTACTAGCCGCTAACGTCATGGCAGCCGCGTGCCTCCGCGCAGCATCGCGCAACGCGTGTGTGCGCATACGAACTCAACGAAAGAGCCGAACGCAGTGAGAGAAACCTTCCAAGCCGGCGAACAAGCGCCGTGCTCCGGTATTTACAAAGCTGCCCACGCCGGCCGCCACACCGCCGCGCACTACGTCGTAGCGCTGCCCGGTGATACCTTCCCTGCGTGCGTTGAATGTCACCGCGGCGTGCGCTTCGAGCTCGCCATGCACGTCGTGTACCTCAAGAGCGATCCGCAATTCGGCCACCTCTGCGACGAGCAGTACCCAGAGTTGTAAGCGCTGGTCGTCGCGGATGTTCGGCGCCCGTAGCCGCATCGAACTAGCCGGTACCATC